>NZ_KV836178.1:0-4368 GCF_001838255.1 Corynebacterium sp. HMSC073B01
AAAATCAGACACACTTTTTGTCACTTAACCCTGCGCCAGCAGGGCCGAGTTGTAGTACTCCGGGGTTTCCTGGTTGAGCAGGTGCTTGGCCGGCGAAATGACGACCATGGTCGAGCCCGCGATGCCGTCGTGAAGCGAAGTGACGACGTCGAGAGACGTAGAGGTGTCCTGCTTACCGGCGATGACCAGCGTCGGAGCGGTGATCTCGGCGAGGCGCTCGCGGGTGTCGAAGCGAGAGAGTGCTCCGCAGGCGCCGATGTAGCCGTCATCGGGGCAATCTGCGATCATGTCGCGGAAGCGGGCGGGGAGCTCAGGGGTAGTGTCGAAGCACTCGTCGGTAAACCAGTTGCGGACGACAGTGTCCGCGAGCGCGCCTGTGCCCTTGTCACGCACGAGCTGGGCCTTTTCCTGCCAGGCCTCGGGTGTGCCGAATTTCGGCGCCGTCGACGACAGTGTCAGACTGACCACGCGATCGGCGTGTTCTAGTGCGATGGTCTGGGCGATAGCGCCGCCGAGAGATAGTCCCACAAAATGTGCACGGTCAACATCCTCCTCATCGAGGACCTCGATGATGTCGGCGGCCAAGTGGCTCATGTCCCACTCACCCTCGGGGATAGGGGAATCGCCATGGCCGCGGACATCTGGCGTGATGACCTGGTACTTTTCGCTCAAAGCGGCTACCTGGGGCTCCCACATCTCCTGTGTGGTGCCCAGCGAGCCAATCAGGACAACCGTACCGTTGTCCTTGTGGTTGATTGCATGTGCGGTGTAGTCGATGGCCACGAGATCCTCCTTGAAGGTGTTGGCTGTGTCAGCTGTGCCAGCTGTGTCGGCTATTTCTCGGCGTTGCGAGCAGCTTCAGCGGCAGCCCGACCAGGGCCGTCGTCCTTCTTGGCCTCTGCCTCAGCGGCTTCCATGCGCTGCTTCGCCATGGACTCACGAGCGGCCTCCAGCCACTCCGGCATCTGCTCGAGCAAATCCTTAATCTCCGCCGTTGTCAGCGGCTTGTCCATGTCGTTCTTCTTCAACGCCGTGATAGTGATGCCCAGCTTGCGGGCAACTTCTGGACGCGGGTGCGGTCCGTTGCGGCGTAGCTCAGCGAGCCATTCCGGCGGATTGGATTGCAGTTCGGCAAACTGCGCGTGCGAAATCTCACCAGTGCGAAATTCCTCGGGTGTGGCCGGGAGGAAAATGCCAAGTTTTTTGGCTGCGGTTAGGGGTTTCATGGGTTCAACGCTAGCACCCATTCGAGTAACCTTGCGGAGTATGTCGACTCCTGAACCCGCCGTCCTGCGCATCGTGTTCGCCACCGGCACCAGTCCCGAGAAGTGGTTTCGCCGCTTTAGGGATCGAATTCCGGCAACACTGCACACCCACGCCGCCGACGATCCGATGTCCGACCTGGTCGGCGGCGCCGCTGACATGGCGCTGGTTCGGTTAGAGTCCGAAAGCTCGCTGCCCGAGTCGCTCCATCGCATCCGGCTTTACGACGAAGCCTGGGGCGTGGCCTTCGAGAAAGAGCACGTGTTCTCCCTCACAGAGTCCGTGCCGGAGGAGCTGTTGGCGGACGAAACTGTGCTGTTGACCTCCGTGGATCCGGATGAGCTGCGACAGATGCTGCCCGTTGCGGCCACTGGTGCAGGTGTCGTGGTGGGACCTCGCACGATTTTGAAGGCGCTGTCGAAGAAGGCGGTGGCCTCATCGAACTTGGTGGCCGAGGAAGGTGCCACAGAACCGCTGTCTCGGACAGCTATTTGGTTGGTATGGCCGAAAGTAGAGGACGACGAGCTCCGGCAGGAGTTCGTCGGCATTGTCCAGGGGCGCAGGGAGGACTCGACGCGCACGCAGTTGGGGCGCAAGAAGGCTGACGAGCAGCCGAAGAAGTTGTCGGCCCGAGAAAAGACGCTTGCTAAGCAAGCCCGCCGGCAGCGCGCTGGGGCCGTCGTAAAGCATGCGCGTAGTAGCCGTAGCGGGCGTCGAAGCAGCGGCGGAAGCAGGCGACCGCGCAGGCGAAAGTAATCTTTTTACAATATTTTTGCCGTTTCGTTCGACGTGCGCGGAAAAATTAGCCACACTTGTAGTTATGGCTGAAAAGAAGCGCGATTTCACGATTCGAATGATGCGTGAAGAGGACTATCCACAGATCCAAGAGATCTACGAGATTGGCCTGGATACGGGGCACGCGTCCTGGGAGCACTCCGCTCCCGAGTGGGACGAATTCATCGCACTCAAACGAGTGGATCTGTGTTACGTCGCCGTCGACGCAGAAAACCCGGACAAGATTCTGGCTTGGGCATCGGCAGCGCCGGTATCCAAGCGCCCGATTTTCAATGGCGTCATCGAAGACTCCATCTACGTCCATCCTGACGGGCAGGGCATGGGGCTGGCGGCGACGCTGCTGCAGAAGCTTATCGACGATGCCACGGAGCTCGACTGCTGGTCGATTCACTCGTGGGTCTTCCCGGAGAATGTGGGATCGTTAAAGCTGCATCGAAAGCTCGGCTTCCGTGAAGTGGGGATTTACCACCACATGGCAAAGATGACCTACGGCCCAATGGCGGGGCAGTGGCGCGATGTCATTATTTTGGAAAAGCTGCTGGAAAAACCAGAAGAGCGCGCGCTGAAGCGCGTCCAGGAAGAAGCAGAAGCCGCCGGTGAGCCGAACCGTCCGATTCTGGACAAGCTCGACCGCGCCGACGGCCAGGTGGGGGCATAGCTGCCGGGAGCTGAGGCTCCCTTTGAATTAATTACTCGACGGTTTCCTTCAACGGATCCTCGCGAACAAAGAACACAATGATTGCTGCCAGAATAATCACTGGCATTAGTACCAAGAAGATCGGCGTCAAACCATCGTTGTAGCTGGAGATCAGCGCTTCATGGATTGGCGCCGGCATGCTATCCAGCACATGCGGCGTCAGTGAACCGATCGACTTAGAGGAAAAGCCCTCCGGGCCCATCTGCTTTGCGAACTCTGCTGCAGCCTCCGGTGATGCAGCCTTGATTTGTTCGACAGCCGCCGGAACGCGTTCGCCTGCCAGGTCCTTCATGCGGTGGATGAAAATCGAACCCACAATGGAGGAACCGACCGCACCACCAATCTGGCGGAAGAAGTTATTCGCAGCGGTAGCGGTACCGACCATGGCGACCGGGAAGGAGTTCTGCACGATGAGAACCAGAACCTGCATGCCGGTGCCCAGGCCGAAGCCCATGATGAACAGGTACACACCAACCTGCCACAGCGGGGTGGTGGTCTCCAGCGTGGACAGCAAGTAGAGGGAGACAGCCATAATCATCAGGCCGACGAAGGGGTAGAAGCGATACTTACCAGTCCGCGAAATAATCTGGCCAACGCCAATTGAGGTGAGCAGCATGCCGACCATCATCGGCGTCATCATCAAGCCTGCAGCGGTCGGTGACATTGAGTGCACCATCTGCAGGTAGGTCGGAATATAGGCCATAGTGCCGAACATCGCGATACCCAGAATGAGACCCGACACAGTCGTGAGCACGAAGTTCCGGTTATTAAACAAGTGCGTCGGAATCAGTGGGTTGGAAACACGAGTCTCGGTGAGGAAGAACAGCACCCAGGAAACCACGGAGGCAACGATAAGCGAGATGATGACCCCGGAGTTCCAGTCGTACTGTGTACCGCCCCACGTGGTGGTGAGAATTAGCGTCGAGGCAGCGGCAGTCAAGAACATCGTGCCGATGTAGTCGAAGTTTCCTTCACTCTGGCGTCGGGGCAGCTTCAGGAAGGCTGCAGCTGCCGATAGTGCAACCACGCCCATCGGGACGTTGATCCACAGGCCCCAGCGCCAGCCCGGGCCGTCGGTGAACCAGCCTCCCAGCACTGGTCCCAGCACGGAACTCAGGCCGAACACAGCACCCATGATGCCCATGTACTTACCGCGCTGGCGTGCGGGAATAACCTCGGCCAGGATGGCCTGCGAGGAAACCATCAATGTACCGCCAGCAAATCCCTGAAAAGCGCGGGCGGCGATGAGCAGGCTCATGGAGTTGGTGATTGCACCCATGACGGAACCGACCATGAACAGCGCGATGCCCATCATGAACAGGCCCTTGCGCCCAATCATGTCACCGAGCTTGCCGACAATCGGCATTGCCACAGTCTGTGCCAACAGGAATGCAGAAATAACCCACGACATGTGGTCAACTCCGCCGAGCTCGCCGACGATGGTCGGCAGGGCAGTGGCGAAAATCATCTGCCCCAGCGAGCTCATCAGCATAGTGAGAATGAGCGCGAAGAAAATGATTCCCAAGTGGGACTTGTTGTCAGAAACCGTGGTGTCGGTTTGATCTTGAGCAGTGGTGTTGCTAGGGCGTGTCTCTTATATGCGTAACCAGACC
>NZ_KV836179.1:0-1330 GCF_001838255.1 Corynebacterium sp. HMSC073B01
TACATTACACACACTTCACACATAAAGCGAACCCGCAGGTCACGGAGCATTTTGTAACGCGCATCAGCACATTAACAGCCATAAGCAATCTAACAACAACACGCGCGAGGCAGTAAGTGAAGCGTGCTGGATCTAGTTCCTACCTCGGTCCTGGAATCCGTCCGAGCATCACCACGTTCCACGATTCTTAACACGACGCTCCAACTGAGGGAGTCGACACTCTCTACAAGACAAAACTCATTCATACGCAAGACTCGTGAACATAGAAGCGGAAATCGAACTTGCCACTTTGCGGACGATGCATTGGTAAAGAATTATGCGGATACACAAAGTGCTGGACTAGCCACACCACGGGAAGCGCAAACCAAGTGCTACCTTGCCTATTTCATCAACCCAGGGTCGTAAAAAGCGGAACTAACCCCAGGACACTTGAACATACGCATGAATACCTCGGATATAGAGTGCTCCACCGAAAATGTGTGGTGAAGCCATATGAATCCGGAAACGAGATTGAATCAGAGACCACTAAACGCGGGTGTCTATTCATCCGCAAGTTCGAGGATGTTCCCGATGATGGTGGGCAAATGCTCATTGAGGGAATAGACCGCACGCCCCGGCAGGTTATCGCGAACCTATTGGACTGGATGGAATTACTGCTTAGCTGAAAGCGGAAAGAGCAAGCGGACAAAGAGGTGGTGACTGAAGCTCCTAGTTTCAAATGCGATTAGCTAGGTAGCTTGTACGAGTCTTTCTACCAACACTGGGAGCTGGTACCACCCCGAGATCTGATTAATCGATTCGAGGTTCTACTCGCCGAGGTAATCCAACTGGTACCCTGACTGGCCGAAGCAGAGCTGTTTGAGTCTGAGCAGCGAGCGTGGGCGTCTTCCACTCCGTCAGTATGACCGGTGTGGAAGTGGGTACATATCAACACTGTTGCCCCCCCTCACTACGTTTCGTACCAAGATAAGGACATGGGAGAAACTCGCTGCTTGCTAGTTGATTGACTCAACCACGTCGACCCCTGTCTTGAGCACAAAGCAAATTTGACCGGCTCTAACAACATGGTTGATCCGAGCCGTTCATTGGAATGACTAGAGGTGCTGCATCGGCTCTTTGGCTAGTTGCCGGTATGCACCAGTAATCGTTGTACGACCGACGTATTTGATTCTGATTTGCTCGTAGGTTTGCTGCCGGTCGACTAAAGGTTTGCATATCCGCCGCGATCAAACCGACCTAATGGCAAACCGTCCTAAGCCGGAAGAGACCATCAGCACTAAAACGCGAGTTAATTCTGTTTACCTGTGGGTAAAACAAAAGTGGGCCGCAG
>NZ_KV836180.1:0-12893 GCF_001838255.1 Corynebacterium sp. HMSC073B01
GAAAGTGGTGATGCATTCACCGCCTGAACCTACCCCTGAAAAATCGTCTGAAAGTGACATAAACCTGCACAGTTTCACATTTGCAGCCGTATTCACACGCGCAGCCCGTAATTTTTTGAGGTTGCCAGTGTGTCGGGTTGTCAGTTTTTCTCCTTAACCCCAGGGTGTGGAGCTACCCGCAGGCGGGCTCTGACCAGTCGCTATCCTGAGGATCAGACACACTCTTTGACTCTGTCTGTCTCTCTCCCCCCAAAAGAATCCCCATCGGACGACTCTCCGATGGGGATCTTCCATTCACACCAGCTCGCCGCGCAATTCAGCGCTGCAGACTACCCTGCACGAGCATCCTTTAACGCCGGGAAGCCGGTCAGCGGAACCGTCGCCAAGCAAACGCCTAGTCTTCGAGTTCGGCGATAACCTCGTCGCTGATGTCGGCGTTCGAGTAGACGTTCTGCACGTCGTCGGACTCTTCGAGAGCGTCAATCAGACGGAAGAGCTTGCGTGCACCGTCAGCATCGAGAGCCACCGTGGTAGAAGCGCGGTAGTCCTGATCTGCGGAGTCGTACTCCATTTCGGCATCGACAAGAGCGGTGCGGACATTCATCAGATCGGTAAAGGCGGAGACAACCTCGAACTTTTCGCCCAGGTCGTTGACCTCCTCTGCACCAGCATCGAGAACCGCCATAAGCAGGTCATCCTCGGTCAGCTCGCCCTTCGGCAGCTCGACGACACCCTTCTTTTCGAAGAGGTACGCCACGGCGCCGTTGTCTGCCATGTTGCCGTTGTTCTTGTTGAACGCCGAGCGCACATCGGAAGCAGCACGGTTACGGTTATCGGTCAGGCACTCCACAATCAAAGCGACACCGCCAGGTGCGTAACCTTCGTAGACAATGGTCTCCCAGTCAGCACCGCCGGACTCCTCGCCGGAACCACGCTTGCGGGCACGCTCAATGTTGTCGTTGGGAACCGAGGCCTTCTTGGCCTTCTTAATCATGTCATCGAGGGTGGGGTTACCAGCAGGATCACCGCCGCCGGTACGAGCCGCGACCTCGATGTTCTTGATCATCTTTGCCCACTCTTTGGCGCGCTTGGCGTCATTAGCAGCCTTCTTGTGCTTTGTGGTTGCCCATTTTGAATGACCCGCCATGTGCTAGTTCCTACCATTCCTCTCGTCAATACCCATGTAGATGGGAATTCGTCAGGTGTTCATTATACAAACCGGGGATTTAAATGCCGACAAGCTCTCGCAAAAAGAACTCGTGGAGCCGCGTCTCCCCCGTCGACTCCGGGTGAAAGCTGGTGGCCATCGCAGCCCCCTGCCGTACTCCGACCACTGTACCTGCGGTCTCTCCAGCCGATTCTGGCACCCGCGCTAGCACCTCAACATCATCACCGACACGCTCGACCCACGGTGCGCGAATAAAGGCGGCGTGTACAGGCGGCTGGTCACCACTGATCGCCAGCTGCGGAATATCCAAGTCAGTTTCGAAGGAATCCACTTGCCGGCCAAATGCGTTACGACGGACGGTGATGTCAATCGCCCCCAGGCTAACGGCATCCGGACGGGTATCGAGCACTTCGTCGGCAAGCAAAATCATGCCGGCGCAGGTGCCATATGCCGGAAGGCCATCGCGGAGGGCTTCCCGCAGCGGGTCTTCAAGCTCATTGAAGACCATCAGCTTGCTCATGGTTGTGGACTCGCCGCCGGGCAAAATTAGGCCGCTAAGCCCTTCCAGATCACGGGGCAAGCGCACCTTTCGGTGCGGGACGCCGAGCTGGTCAAGCACATATCCGTGTTCGGCAACGTTGCCCTGAAGAGCGAGGATACCGATTGTTTCCTGTGTCATTAATCTAGGTTCTCACTGCGAGCATCGAAGTTCGTCGCCACTGGCACGGGCTCGACACCCGGGGCCAGGCTTCGGGTCAGCCCTTCCTGCGTGACGACGGCCACGAGCTCGCCCTTTTGGTTAAAGATGCGACCGTGAGTCAGTGCGCGACCCGCGTGCGCCGATGGCGAAATCTGGTCGTAGAGCAGCCATTCATCCGCACGGAACGGACGCATAAACCACATCGCGTGGTCGAGGCTGGCTTCCTGGACCTCAACGCCTGGATGCGGAACGAGTGCCGATGACAGCAAAGTCATATCCGACATATACGCCAGCGTGCAGACATGGAAGGTCTCGTTATCCGGCAGGCGATCCTTGCACCGGAACCACACCAGCTGCTGGGACGGGGTGTACTTGTTGTGTTCGAACTGATCATTCGGCACTACCCGGATATCCCAGTCCGCCCACTCGCGCATTAGTAGACGACGTGTGTTCGTCATCTCAGAGGTGTCGGTGACCACGTCTTCAGGATCTGGCACCTTGCGCATCACGTCAGAGTGCTCGAGTCCCTCATCCCCCTTACGGTGGAAGCTGACCTGCATGACGAAAATCGTACGGCCATCTTGCACAGCTTCGACGGATCGGTGGCAGAAAGACCGGCCGTCGCGAATACGCTTGACCATGTACACCGTCGGGATATGGGGGCGGCCCGGGCCTACAAAGTAGGCGTGGAGGGAGTTCACCGCGAAGGTATTACCCACCGTGCGCGTCGCCGCGACGAGGGGCTGGCCGGCAACTTGGCCACCGAAAGTGCGCTGCAGGATTGACTTAATGACTGGGCCACGGAAAATGTCCCGGTCAATCTGCTCCAGATCTAATACCTCGCGGATGTTAGCCATTTTTACCAGCCACGCTCAGCGAGTCGGTGCGGCTGCGGAATCTCGTCGACGTTGATGCCGACCATTGCCTCGCCGAGACCGCGGGAGACATCAGCGATGACCTTCGGATCATCGTAGTGCTGGGTTGCCTGGACGATAGCCTTGGCGCGCTTCTCCGGATCACCGGACTTGAAGATACCGGAACCAACAAAGACACCCTCGGCACCGAGCTGCATCATCATTGCAGCGTCAGCCGGAGTTGCAATGCCTCCTGCGGTGAACAGCACGACTGGCAACTTACCGGTCTCAGCGACCTCGCGTACCAGCTCGTACGGTGCCTGCAGCTCCTTGGCGGCAACATAGAGCTCGTCCGGAGCCATAGAACGCAGACGGTTAATTTCAGCGCGGATGGTGCGCATGTGAGTCACAGCGTTGGAGACATCACCGGTACCGGCCTCGCCCTTGGAGCGAATCATGGCAGCGCCCTCGTTGATGCGGCGCAGAGCCTCACCCAGGTTGGTCGCACCACAGACGAAAGGCACGGTGAATTCGAACTTGTCGATGTGGTTCGAGTAATCGGCCGGGGTCAGAACCTCGGACTCGTCAATGAAGTCAACACCGAGGGACTGCAGAACCTGTGCCTCAACAAAGTGGCCGATTCGGGCCTTGGCCATAACCGGAATGGAGACGGCATTGATAATGCCCTCGATCATGTCCGGGTCAGACATACGCGACACGCCACCCTCTGCGCGAATATCGGCGGGGACACGCTCCAGCGCCATCACGGCAGTTGCGCCGGCATCTTCAGCGATCTTGGCCTGCTCCGGCGTAACGACGTCCATAATGACGCCGCCCTTCATCATCTCAGCGAAACCGCGCTTCACGCGTGCGGTGCCCTGCCCGGAGTTGTTCTCAACCGTGCTCAACGAACCCTACTTCCCTAATAAAACTGGTGAATGTGACCGTTTGTAGTCGTTTAACACTATAACGCCTGAACTAGACAGTGCTGTTCATTGAGTCACAAAACACGGCGAACTTCCAGCACAACAGCGAATTTTCCCACAATTAAGCAGTTGTCAGTCCGTCTGCAACATCGAAATATTCCGGTTCGGGTGCAGTGCCCGCCAGCCGCAGCGCGCGTACTAGCGGCCTGGCTCGCAGTGCTTTCGTATCCGTCACCGCATCATTGTAGAAACGGCGGGCGAGCTCGAGCCGCGTGTGGGCGTCAGAAAGCTCAATTGCCATCGTTCGGTCCACGGGCTGTTCCTCATAGAGCGCCACAATTTTCCTAGTCAGTTCGTTTTCCACGTCTGCGCGCTGTCCAGTGTTGTTGGCTCTAAGTGGTGTGGCTTCCACCTTCGTCACTACGCCGGCGAGTTCCGGGTAGGCGGCACGAGCGACTGCGGCCCTTCGCCCCAACGCCGCTTCCAGTGAAGAACGCGCCAAGTCCGTGCGAATGTGCATACGGTTCAAACGCGTCGCTGTCGATGAAGCCACCAAACCGCTAACGAGTACGACAATCAGCGCAATGACTAGGACAACGACCCAGATTGGAACGGTTACGTCCACCGAAAACCCACTTTCACTCCGCTGCGTTTAATCAGCTAACACGACGGAAATCTCTATGGCGCAATGACGACCTTTTCGCCATCCATGCGCACCGTATCGTACACACGCAGAACGCCGTCGGCGACCTGCGACCAGTCATACTCCCAAGCCCGTTCATGCCCGAGTGCGCGAAGCTCCTCCCCCAACTTTGGCTGCGTCAAAAGGCGTACGACTGCATCCGCAAGGTCTGCGGAGTTACCGTTTTCAAAGTGAAGCCCGTAATGGCCGTCGTCAAGCACGAGTTTGAACGCATCGATGTCGCTGGAGATCACCGGCGCACCCGCCGCCATCGCCTCTACCAGCACGATGCCGAAACTCTCTCCACCACGCTGCGGGGCAATGTACGCATCCGCATCAGCGAGGATTGATGCCTTAGCATCCTCCGATAGTCTGCCGACGAAATGCAGGACATCTGCGTTTTTGCCCGCTTTACGACGAGCTGCCGCGACATCACCATCACCGACAACGCAGACCTCAAGCTGTGGAATCTCCGCACGTATTGCTGGCAGGGCGTCGAGCAGAACGTCAAAGCCCTTGCGGGATTCATCGAAACGTCCGAGGAACACAAGACGATAGAAACCCCCACGCCGTAGCGGAATCTCGGGCAGCGATGAGGCGTCCGGGCAGGACTCGAAATCACCAACACGGACACCATTGGGAATGAGAACCGGGTCACCGCCGAGTTGCTCAACCTGCCAGCGACGCGCCACTTCCGAGACAGCGATACCTCCCCGAATGCGTTCGAGGTACTTCCGCAAAAATGGCGTGGCCAGCTTCAATGCCAGGGAGTCCGTCGCCGCCGAGTGATAGGTCGCGACAATTGGCCCGACCGAGTTCACTAACGACAACATCGAAAAACTGGGCGAATTCGGCTCATGGATATGAAGGATGTCAAAGCTACCTTCCTCGATCCATGTGCGGACTCGACGGCTCGTGCGGGGACCAAAAGACAGCCGAGCGACTGAGCCGTTATACGGAATCGGGATGGCGGCACCACCTCGAACAACGAAATCCGGCACGTCCGCCTGCGCGCTAGCCGGGCCGATAAGACTGACCTCGTGGCCTCGACGGATGAACTCCTCACACAAGTCAATCGCGTGAGCTTGAACACCACCTGGGACATCGAACGAGTACGGGCACACCATTCCGATTCGCACGGCTACTTTGACCTCTTCTTATCCGCCGGCCACAGTGGCTGCATCATGTGCCAATCCGCTGGATGCTGAGCAATATCAGATTCAAAAACAGCAGCGATGTCCTGGACGATGTCGGCCAGCTCGCGCCCCTCGGTCGGCACAAATGGATGCGCTACAAAACGCCAACCATCGCGCGTGTAGGACAGACCGGCGGGCATAAGCCGAGCGCCCGTGTCCTGTGCCAGCTTTGCCGCGCCGACCGGCATTGTCGTCTGCTCGCCGAAAAAAGTGACCGGGACCCCGTGGCCGCCGAAATCACGATCAGACAGCAGGCACACAACGCCACCTTCTTCCAATCGCTTCTGGAGTTCTGGCATCGCAGGTTTGCCACCGGTAAGCGGGAGAATGTGGAATCCGAGAGATTCGCGGTACTCCACGAAAGCGTCGTAAAGCACCTCTGGCTTTAGCCGTTCCGCCACGGTACTGAACCGACCATGGCGGGAAACGAGCCACATACCTGCCATATCCCAGTTACCAGAATGCGGCAGTGGGATAACGATGGAATCTCCTGCCTCGAGGGCCTCAGCAACTCGTTCAAGCCCATCGCTGGTGGATTCGACCGTGTCTGCCAACTCTGGCGACGCGATGGAGGGCAACCGGAATGCCTCCACCCAATAACGTAGATAGGAACGCATGGAAGCCCGAATAAGCCCTTGCGGCACTTCCTCAGGCGGACAGCCCATAACGCGAGCCAGGTTTTTGCGAAGCTGACGGGTAGTCGCGGGATTTGCTGCTACCCGATCGGCGGCAATGTTGCCGATACGGTAGGCCAAGCGTTCCGGCAGCAGACCAAAAATCTTCCACCCGGCCATATAGCCGAGCGCAACGAAATCATCTTTCGAGCGAGGCAGGAAGAAACTAGTCATCGTATCCTCCTTTAGTTGTTGGAATCAGCCGAACCCGTGGACTTCGTAGCAGAGTCGGGGTTGATAGATGAACTATCAGCTGCGCCTTCTGGCGGGGCCATGGGATCCAACCCTCCTGGCTGCTTAGCCACCATGTACAAGCGCTGAACGACGGTGAATACCGACCCAATCGCCAGGAGCCACATTGCGACGTAGAGGGCATAGTCCACGCCAAGCCCCTGGAGCCCAATGCCGATTAGACCGATAATCAGGCGCTCCGCACGTTCGACGAGACCGCCGTTGACCTTGAGGCCGCTAGCTTCTGCCCGAGCCTTAACGTAGGAAATGACCTGGGAAGATCCCATAGTGATCAGTGTCAGAATAAGCAGCACTGAATCCGCGTCATGGTGATACACCACCCAATACGCTATCGCCCCGAACAGTGCAGCATCCGTAATGCGGTCACAGGAAGCATCCAGCGTCGCTCCGTATTTCGTTCCCTGCCCTCGAAGTCTGGCCATCGTGCCATCGAGCAGGTCAAAAGCAGTGAAAATAGCGATTGACACCGCAGCTGCGAAAAGATGGTTGGTAGGAATCAGGATTACCGCAAGCAGAACGGAAACTACCGTTCCCACCAGGGTGACCGTGTTCGGGCTAATGCCGACCCGCAAAAGTGCAGCGGCAATCGGTTCAACTACTGGGCGGATTGGAGCCCTGCCACGGACACTCAGCATGCTGCCCCATCCTCTCGATTAAGGGCACGCCAGCCGTCGGCAAGCAACTCGCGAGTCTGACGAAGAGCCTGCGGTAACACTTTGGTGCCATCGATCACGGTCATAAAATTGCTGTCACCCGACCAGCGCGGTACGACGTGCATATGCAGGTGATCGGCGACCGAACCGCCGGAGGCCTTGCCCAAGTTGAAACCTACATTGACGGCGTGCGGACGCGAAACCGATTTGAGAGTACGAACCGCGTGCTTGGCAAATCGCATCATCTCGGCTGTTTCTTCGTCGGTCAAGTCCTCAAGGTTGGCGACTTCGCGATATGGAACCACCATGAGGTGCCCTGGGTTGTACGGGAACAGATTCAAAACAGCATACACCCACTCGCCGCGAGCGATAATGAGTGCTTCCTCATCGCTTTGCTTCGGCAAATCAACGAAGGGGTTACGGGATGGCTTGGAGTTATGCACACCACGCTTGACGATGTAATCCAGCCGGTACGGTGCCCATAAGCGCGTGAGCCGATCCGGTTCGCCGTAACCGCTGTCGACGTATACGCCATCAGACGATTTCTGCTGGCCGGCATTGCCCTGCTGCTGCGGAGGCAACTCTTCACTTCCCGACTGATTCACTGCCATCCCCTTCGTTGCGTGGCCGGGACCCATTCAAGCCCCGACCACATATATTTCTCTGCTGTAGTTTACGACCTCGCGGTTAACTTCTTTGGATTACCACGCGTGGTTCACCCGTTAAAACAACGCGGTCGAATTAGAGAGCGTTAACGACCTCTAGAGAGCAGAGACATTCTCCTTGTTCGGCTGTTCGTTATTCCGCGAAGCAACCCAATCACAGATGATGTCCACAGCCTTCTCAACTGCCACCCCGTTAATCTGGGTGCCATCGAGGAACCGGAAGCTGACGGCACCTGCCTCAATGTCGCGGGCACCAGCCAGAATCATGAACGGAACCTTGGCCTGGGTGTGGTTGCGAATCTTCTTCTGCATGCGGTCATCGGACGTATCCACGTGGACGCGGATGCCACGAGATTTCAGCTGTGCAGCAAAGTCCTCCAGGTGTGGGATACAGTCATCCGCAACCGGAATACCAACAACCTGTTCCGGAGCCAGCCAAGCCGGGAAAGCACCTGCGTAGTGCTCCAATAGGACGCCAAAGAAACGTTCGATGGAGCCGAAAAGCGCACGGTGAATCATAATCGGGCGCTTCTTGGTTCCGTCAGGTGCGGTGTACTCGAGCTCGAAGCGCTCCGGCAGGTTGAAGTCGAGCTGTACCGTCGACATCTGCCAAGTACGGCCGATGGCATCGCGGGCTTGGACGGAAATCTTCGGACCATAGAAAGCGGCTCCGCCCGGATCAGGAACGAGCTCGAGGCCAGAAGCATCGGCAACACGCTGGAGAATAGCTGTGGATTTCTCCCAAATTTCATCCGAGCCGACGAACTTCTTTTCGTCCTTCGTAGACAGCTCCAGGTAGAAGTCATCCAGGCCGTAGTCACGCAGAAGCGAGATGATGAAGTCGAGGACACTAGTGAGCTCTTCTTCCAGCTGATCCTCGGTGCAGTAGATGTGGGCATCGTCCTGCGTAAAGCCACGGGCTCGGGTAAGACCGTGGATAACACCTGATTTCTCGTAGCGGTAGACGGTGCCGAACTCGAACATACGAATCGGAAGTTCACGGTAGCTGCGACCACGCGATGCGAAAATGAGGTTGTGCATCGGGCAGTTCATCGGCTTGACGTAGTAGTCCTGCGGAGCCTTGGTGCAGTTGCCGTGTTCGTCATATTCGCCGTCGAGCTGCATCGGCGGGAACATGCCATCCGCGTAGAAGTCCAGGTGACCAGACTTCTTGAACAAGTCACCCTTAGTTACGTGCGGCGTGTTCACAAAGTCATAGCCCGCTTCGATATGACGGCGACGGGAGTGCTGCTCCATCTCGTTGCGGATGATGCCACCCTTGACATGGAATACCGGGAAACCAGAACCAATCTCATCCGGAAAGCTGAACAAATCCAGCTCGGAGCCCAAACGGCGGTGATCGCGCTTCTCAGCCTCGAGCATGCGGTCAAGGTACTCGTCTAACGCTTCCTTGGACTCCCACGCAGTGCCGTAAACACGCTGCAGGTTATCTCGAGATTGGTCACCCCGCCAGTACGCAGCGGAAGAACGCGTGATCTTAAAAGCAGGGATGTAGCGAGTGGTCGGCACGTGCGGGCCGCGGCAAAGATCAAACCACTCGGTCTCGCCGGTACGCGGATTGACGTTGCGGTAGCCGGTCAAGGTCGTACCTGCACCACCGACGTCGACATTGGCCTCATCATCTTCGGACACCTTGCCGGCCGACTTTTCAACAATCAGCTCGAGCTTATACGGCTCGTCGGCAAGCGCTTCCTGCGCCTCATCAGCAGACTCGAACGCAAAGCGCTCGAACCGCTGACCAGACTTGATGATCTTCTTCATACGCTTTTCGATGCGCTTGAGATCCTCCGGCGAGAAAGGTTCATCGACACGGAAGTCGTAGTAGAAACCATTGTCGATGGCAGGGCCAATGCCCAGCTTCGTCCCAGGGAACTCCAACTGCACGGCCTGAGCCATCACGTGAGTCGCAGAGTGGCGGATGACATCGCGACCGTCCGGAGTATTCGCCGGAACGGGCTCGAAGACGGTTTCCACTTCTGGCTTAAAGGACAAATCCTTCAAATTGCCTTCAGAGTCGCGGACACAAACGATGGCGTCAACGCCCTTGTTCGGGAAACCCAGGTCTCTCATCGCCTCGCCCGCAGAAACTCCTGCGGGCACGGAAAACGGTGCTGGGGTTGCAAATTCTTCTGACACGGCGTGCGTGTACTCCTTTTCAAAGTGTCTTCGAAAATCACATACCTGGTGACCTTCGTCAGTCGTTCACACACTTTACCGCACGGTCAAAACTCAGGCCTCGAAAAGGTCCTGGGCCCAGTACTCCTCCTCAGAAGTTCCTCGTGGCATAACAAACACGGCGGATCCAATGTGGAAAATCCACTGATTGAGACGGTCGTTCTTGGACAGCCGCTCTTGAATCGGATTGAACTGCTCCAACGGGTCCTTCTGGAAACAAATGAATACCAGGCCGGTGTTGGTCTCGAATCGACCATTCGGTTCCGGTGGCAGGTCATAGTTGTAGACCCGTCGCAGAATCCGCTGATTAGGTTTCTCTTTCGGAGGCATTGACAGCGCAACATGGCTGTTCGGATCCGTCAGAGGCAGACCATATTCATCAGTCTTCGCCAGGTCGACGGTCTCAAACTCGTCCTTACCTCCAATTGGCGCGCCGGTGCCGATATCTCGGCCGGTAATAACAGTGCGGCTTTCGCGGTCCAACACATCCCAGCCTGGAATATCCATTTCGATACGGCGGACAACCATCGCTGTACCGCCCCGCAACCAATCCGGACCACTATCAATCCACACCTGCTTGTCGAATTCTTCACGAGTGCGCGGGTTGACCGTACCGTCCTTCTGACCGAAGAGATTGCGCGGGGTCTCGCCTTCCTGCGTAGAACCATTGGCGTGCTGGAAACCAGCTTGCACCCAGTGAACATCCAAATAAGAACCTGCATTTCGGATCATCATTCGGGCCGCATGGGAGACCATTACTGGGTCGTCCGCACAAATCTGCAGGCACAGGTCTCCGCCGTTCCACTCCGGGCGGAGCTCATCGTTAACGTACTTTGGCAGATCTCCCAGCCACTCAGGCTTCTGGTCTTCCCTATCGATGATTGTGAAGAAATTCTCCCCATATCCAACTGTGATAGTCAGATTGGCCGGACTCCCCATGAGCTCAGGTTCCAAGTCCGTTCGAGTAGCCTTGCCGGCTGTCATTCGGCGGGCATCATCCGTCCAGGCACGCATGAGGTTTTGGAGGCGATTGCGATCGACCCCCTTCCTCACGTTGAAGGCAATTAGCCATAGATTCGCCTGTGCGGGCGTCGCAATCCCCGCCTGGTGGGCGCCATCAAAAGGTACGGTTGCTGTCTGCAAAGGCGGTTTCGGCGGCTCTTCCTGTGGACGTTCCAACCCAATCGCCTGGGCTTCCGGCGCCCCCAGGGCGAGCGCTGAAGCTCCTGCGGCGGTGCCGAGCCCGCCAAGAAAACGCCTTCTGGAAAAGCCTTCGGACATTTTGTGCACTCTTACCTTTCTGATTACTTCAAACTGGAGCCCATGAGATGGCTGGAAATCCGCCGATTTTTCAATGGCTTCAACGCAACCACTGGCCTATCCAATTCGACCGTATCGATAACCTTTTTCGGAAAAAGAAAAGCGCCGGAGTTCGTTGCATATGCTGCAATAACCTGCCAAACTCCAGCGCTTCTGCCACCATTAGATTCCAGTTAGTCAATTCCTCGACGTACCTGAGCTCACGCCCGCTTTACGACGAGCGATTACTTGACCAACGTGTCACAAGAATTAGTGACCCGAGTGATCCATCTCACCGCCGCCCATGTGCTCTGGGTTGTTCAGGTCACCGTCATTACCGTAGTCCTCTTCACCTGCTGGCTGGACGCGAACCTCAACGTCCTGGGTAATGCTAGAGCCGTCGGAAAGCTCAATGACGAGCTTGTATTCAGCTCCCACATCCATAGCTTCATCATTGTCCATAATCATGAAGTGAGTGCTACCCGGTTCGAGAACGAGTTCGCCATTAGCCGGAATCGTCAAACCTTCCGGCACCTCGAACATCTTGCCGTCCTTGGTGTCGTGCTGCTCGAACTTCGTGCCTTCCTTCAGCCCCTCAAGCTTGAAGGAGGAAACCTTGATGTCCTTATCGGTGTTGTTGGTCAGCGTACCGAAGATGGCGGTCATGCCCTTGTCAGCCGGCTTTTCCTTGATGTAGGCATCGGCCAGCTGCACAGCAGCATCGCTCTTCTCCATCTCAGAGGTAGCCTCGGTCGCAGCGGAGGTTGCGGACTCAGTCACCTCAGCAGCAGTGTTATCGTCGGACGAGCAACCTGCCAGAGCAAGGGTCAGGGCTGCGGAACCAGCGATCAGTGCAGTTGCAGTGCGATTGAGCTTCATGTATCTATTTTGCCTTTCGATTAATAACGATGACGACAGCGGCGATGATGACGATGAGTCCACCACCGAGGCCATAAGCCCATAGCGGTATTGACTTCGTTTCCTCGGCGTGCGCACCGGTTTGACGAGATTCTGCCCCAGCTTCGGCTGCACCAGCAGCATCCGGATCAGCCACTGAGAAAGTGGTCTTACCCCGAGTGGAGTGGCCATCCGAGGACGTAATCTGGAAACCGATGATGTAGTTGCCAGGGCCTGGATTAATCTCCTCAGGAATATCCAAAGAGACCTCGTTACCCACTACCTCTGGCTCGTGGGAGTACAGGACTTCCTTGGCATCTGCATCACTAATTGCAACGGTGTTGAAATTGTTCTTGGGGTTGCCGGAGAACTTGAGAGAAACGTGGTGCGGAAATTCATCGAGAACCTGCTTGTCGCCTGGGTTAGACGACAGCACGGAATCGTGAGCATGCGCGGGGCCAGCATTAATAACTGACGCACCTGCAAAGACTACAAGCGCCGCAGCGGCGGCTACTGCACGCCGGAAACTCGACTTTGAGAACCGAAACGTTTCGCTTGAAGCGACCCGGGGACTCACTAGAACAGTTCAACTCCTTTAAGCGGGACAGTTCGAGAAGAACAGCAGTAGTCTGACCGCTGCCCTTATACCTATTGTCGGATGGTAGTCCAGAAAAGTTCCCGAGAGGGACGAATATAGGGGTTAAGTAAAGAAAAGTGTGTCCGCATGCCAC
>NZ_KV836181.1:0-11207 GCF_001838255.1 Corynebacterium sp. HMSC073B01
CCATGATGCAATGACCGCCTGACCCTACCAGCCATTTTTCGGACAATTTTTGCTATAAACGCGGTCAGTAACTCCATTGGCCCGCTGCCAGCCATAACCGAGGTCACTAACTCGCATTGGGGCTAAGTAGGGCTAAGTAGCAAAAGGTGCCCACCCGGCGACACGCCGAGCGGACACACTTTTTGCTACTTAACCCACTATTTATTTTGCGGCTATGCAGTTCGCGACTTACTCTGCTAGCTGCAACCGAGCCTGCTGAGCTGCGGCTACCAATACTTTCAGTGAAGCCGTAACCTCTTCCCAACCTCGGGTCTTTAGACCACAGTCCGGATTAATCCACAGCAGGTTGGGGTCAACGCTTTCAAGCGCATCTTCCACGAGCTGGTTGACTTCTCCGTCCGTCGGCACGCGAGGCGAGTGGATGTCCCAGACACCTGGACCAATCCCGCGAACGTATCCCTCATCTTTCAGCGCTGCGAGCACCTGCATACCGTTGCGAGCTGCTTCGATGGACGTGACATCGGCGTTGAGATCATCGACGGTGTCGATAAGCTCATTGAAGTCCGAGTAGCACATATGCGTGTGAATCTGAATGTCGTCAGCCACACCAGAGGTAGCCAGACGGAAGGAACCTACGGCCCACTTCAGGTAGGCGGGCTGGTCCGCTTCATTCAGGGGCAGCAACTCGCGAATGGCTGGCTCATCGACCTGCACGATTTGCGCTCCAGCGGCCACGAGATCTGCAATCTCATCGCGCAAAACCAGCGCAACGTTATCCGCAGTGTCACCGATGGGCTGGTCATCACGGACAAACGACCATGCCAACATGGTCACCGGCCCGGTGAGCATTCCCTTGACGGGAAGGTCAGTCATGTCTGCCGCTGCCTTGTACCACTGCACCGTCATCGGCTCTGGCCTGGTGATATCACCGTAGAGAATTGGCGGGCGCACACAGCGGGAACCATAGCTTTGGACCCAGCCATTGGTGGTGGCAAGGTAGCCGTCCAGCTGCTCCGAGAAGTATTGCACCATGTCGTTGCGCTCAGGTTCACCGTGAACCAGCACATCGAGCCCCAGTTCTTCCTGCTGTTCAATGGCAGATCGAATTTCAGCGAGCATTGCCGACTCGTAGTCAGCTGGGGTGAGCTCTCCCGTGCGCAGCTGCGCACGTGCACGACGAATGCTATTGGTCTGCGGGAAGGAACCGATTGTGGTGGTCGGCAGCGGAGGCAGATCGAGGGTCTCAGCCTGAGCCGCCTGGCGAGCCGCAAACGGGGAACGGTTACGGTCGCTATCCTCGATTGCCGCCAAAGCTTCACGAACTTCAGGCTTAACAATCCGCTTCGACTCTGCCCTCGATGCCAGTGCTGCCCGGGACTCCCTCAACACCTTCAAATCCGCGGCATCGAGTTGGCGGTCATTCAACTTGGCATCAAGCGCCCTCGCCAAAAGGGTCACCTCGGCAATTTTCTCATCGCCGAAGGCCAGCCACTGCAGCACCTCGGCATCTTCTTCGCTCGGGTTTTCCGAGGTCAGGGAGTACGGGACATGTAGCAGCGAACAGCTAGTCGACACCGCGATGGGGCCTCGGGCTGCCAGCTTCTCCAGCGTCGCCAGAGCTGCATCCAAGTCGGTGCGCCACACATTACGACCATCGACAATGCCCGCAACCAGCAGTTCCTTGCCGGTCCAACGCGGCAACTCGGAGCTACCTGCTACCAGGTCGCAACCAATGGCCTGCACGCCTGTGCCAGAAAGGGTTTCCAGCGCCTGATCACCATCACCAAAGTAGGTCTGCACCCACAACTTGGTATTCGCAGACTCCGCCACGCCGGCCAACTTCTCGTAGACCTGGCGAGTCCTAGCAAGAGTCACTTCATCGAGGTCAGTGACCAATACTGGCTCATCGAGCTGAATCCACTCAAAGCCCTTATCCCCCAGTTGAGCGATGATTTCCGCGTACGCATCGGTCAACTTTTCCAAAAGGCCAAGTGGGTTCGAATCATCGTCGGTACGCGACAGGCTCAAGTAGGTCACAGGACCAATCAAATGAGGGCGCAGCATGGTGGTGGCGCCATTGTTTAAGCTGCAGGAATCATCCAACCAGTCAGTGAGGTCAGAGGTAAATTCAGTATCGGCTGACAGCTCCGGAACAATGTAGTGGTAATTAGTGTCGAACCACTTGGTCATTGCGGATGCCGGTTGCGTCTTCGTACCGCGAGCGGCGGCGAAGTAGTGGTTGATCCATTCCGGTAGGTTGGAACCGTCCGTTTTCGGGACATTCTGGAAGCGGGCTGGAAGCACTCCGAGCAGCGCCGATGTATCCAGCATAGAGTCGTAGAACGAGCGCCCAATTGTCGGAACCGAGTCGATTCCTGCCTTCAGCGCTGCGCCAATGTAGCTATTGACAGTGTTGCGCGCCGTCGCGGCCAGCAGGCCGCCGGTCGCCGGGTCGCGCCAGTAGTTTTCCAGAGCTCTTTTGAGCTCACGATTACGCCCTATCCGCGGAATGCCCGCGAGGGTTGCGTGAATTGCCATGATCTCGTGATTTCCTCGTCAGTCGTGATCAGCATCGGATATGAAATTGCACAACCGGCAGGCATTCGGACTTGTCATCACTGCAAGATTGGTTATCAACGCGTCGGATAAACCAAAGCTCTGGCAGTGATGCTTACCGTTGCGGGACAGTTCCGGACTTGCACCGGGATTCCCCTGCATAACTCGAAGGCCTTATGCGCGCTAGGCTCAAAACACACCTTGCGCGGAAAACGTGCGATATGCAGCACTTTCCTTAATGAACACCTTCGAGGCGGCTGTGGATGTGAAGTATATCGCAATATACAAATATCTCATTCACTTAGCCCCCTCCCCGAGCCTTTGCTTTGATGCTCTCCTGCTGGGACCAAAGTGATTAAGCTCGTAGTCATAAAAGCTATTTATTCTACCTCTTTTCAAGGAGTGACCTCGAGTGACACAGGCTTCCGGACCTTCCCTGAGGGGCGCCAAGATTCCGTTCGATGGCCCGGTCCAGTCAGGCGTTGAACAGCCCGGCCAAGCACATCTCCGCCTCGTCGCATTCGATTTGAAGGACGGCATCGACGCAGCAGATCTGAAGGAACTGTTCTCCTCGCTTACCGACGTTGCCCGCCGCCTCACCCAAGGCCAGGACATCGAGGGGTATCTGGAACCGGAAATGGTCGCAGCCACTGCAAACCTGACTATCACAGCCGGTTTCGGTGAGCGCATCTTCGACGTCCTCGGCAAACCAGAGCGCAAGCCGGCTGGTCTGCACGATATCCCGTCATTCCAGCATGACATGCTCCGCCCTGAGTGGGGTCAGTCTGACTTCGCCCTGCAGTTGTGCGGTGATGACCTCGTCACCGTTACGGCCGCGTCCCGTCTACTGGAAAAGAAGGCGGCTCCGTGGGCTCGCGTGAAGTGGTTCCAGAAAGGCTTTTCCTACGCCTGGGGTTCGCAGCCTCACGGCGCTACCCCACGCAACCCGCTGGGTCAGCTCGACGGCACCGTCAACCCGTCCACTCCAGATGAATGGTCCGAACAGGTGTGGATCGACTCCAAGGACAAGGCGATTAACAACTCCTGCGTGATGGTTGTTCGCCGTATTGCGCTCGACTTGAACAATTGGGAGGAGCTCAGCACCGACGAACGCTCCATCGTTATCGGTCGTGACTTCCACACCGGCGCTCCTCTTTCCGGCGGCAACGACGAGTTCGATGAAGAGGACATGGACGCCGTCGATGACCAGGGCGAGTACCTCATCCACCGCCAGTCTCACTTGGCACTGTCCCGTGAGCAGGATGGCCAGCCTGACGACGCCCTGCGTCGCCGCGCCTATGCATACGAAGACCAGCCCGGTGAGCCAGCTTTCCCATTCGAAGGACCGAACGTTGGCCTGGTCTGGGTTGCATTCCAGAAGAACCCGGACAACCAGTTCAGCGCAATCCAGGCTCGTTTGGATCGCGGCGATTTGCTCAATGAGTGGAACCGTCACATCGGCTCCGCTGTGTATTGGATTGCCCCTGGCACCACCCCAGATTCCTACTGGGGTCAGGAGTTGATTGAGGGGTAAAGGCTGCAAGCTGGCGGCGAAAAACTGACTTGGCGGGCCAAAGCCTGACGGACTAAAAAGCTGACGGGCTGCAATGCTAGCTGGCCGACGCATCCGACGACTTGTGGCCACGCTATTCACCTATCGATGCGCTGCAGCGTGGCCACAAGTGAATAGCGCATCGACAAGTGAGAGGGCCTGGCCCGCAGCTTGCGCATAAGTGCCGAAAAACCATCGATAAGTCAGGAGAATACATCGATAAGTCCCCGAAAACTGGCCATAAGTGCCGGACAAGCCAACAACCTGCCCCTGCTTCAACCCAAGCCCCACTCCACCCCAGGGTTAAGTGACAATACGTCCGCATCCCCAAAAGTGTGTCTGATTTTCAGCATATCTGCTGATCAAGCTGCATAAAACGGGCTTAAATAAGGTTCCAGACCTTATTCAAGCCCGTTTCTTGTTCAATCCACCGGAATGGCTCCTACATGTGGTAGCAGGGTCTTGGTTGTCTTTCTGGGTGACTCATAACAGACCCCGATGCCCCGTATGCACTGGGCAAATGAAGAAAAACGGCACCACAACCAAAGGGACAACCAGGTGGCGGTGTAAAACCCTGACTGTGGAACCTCCACCACACACCGCCGCCTCGATCAGACCCAGACCCGGGATTTCAAAGCGTTTCACGCCTACGTCACCGGCACTGCTTCTTTAACCGAGGTCGCCGACACCTTGCACGTCTCCCGGCGCACGCTCGACCGCCGGTTCACCTCGTTGTGGCTCATCGATGTCCCCAGTACCCCAGCCCCCAACCGAATCTACGACCAAATCTTCATCGACGGCACCTACGCCGACGCCGGCTGCCTGCTCGTAGCCGCAAGCCGTGACCACGTCATCGCCTGCCAGCGCCGCCGCCAGCCATAAGAAAACGCCCGCCGAGTGCCTGAGCACTCCTACGGGCGTTTCTTCTAGACAAGAACTTTGTCAGTCACGGACCACCGAGCTAGTCACCAATCTGGTCACGGCCACGCTTAACAATCTTCGGGTCCGGAGTACCAACCAGCTCGTGGTCCTTCTCCGTGTACTCAAACTTGCTCAGCACGTAACGCATCGCGTTGATGCGGGCACGCTTCTTGTCGTTGGACTTAATGGTAATCCACGGGGACTCATCGGTATCCGTATAGCGGAACTGCTCTTCCTTTGCGCGGGTGTAGTCACCCCAACGATCCAACGAAGCGAGGTCCATCGGAGAGAGCTTCCACTGACGTACCGGGTCAACCTGGCGAATTGCGAAGCGAGTGCGCTGCTCCTTCTGGGTCACAGAGAACCACAGCTTGGTCAGCGAAATACCGGAGCCCAGAATCATGTTCTCCAGCATCGGAACCTCACGCAGGAACTCTGCATGCTGAGACTCAGTACAGAAACCCATCACGCGCTCAACGCCCGAACGGTTGTACCAAGAACGGTCGAAGAAGACGATTTCGCCAGCGCACGGAAAATGCTCAATATAGCGCTGGAAGTACCACGAGGTGGACTCACGCGGCGACGGCTTTTCCAGAGCCACAGTTCGAGCACCACGCGGATTCAGGTGCTCGTTAAAGCGCTTAATGGTACCGCCCTTACCAGCGGCGTCACGGCCTTCGAAGAGGATGATGTGCTTCTGACCAGTTTCCTTGGTCCAGTTCTGCCACTTCAGAAGCTCAATCTGCAGCTTCCTCTTAATAGACTCGTATTCCTTGCGCGTCATGCGCTCCTCGTACGGGTAGCCATCGCGCCAGGTATCAACCCGCTCACCGTCTGGAGTGACCAGTACCGGATCGTCCTCATCAGAATCATCGACGACGTAACCTTCGGTCTTCGCCAAATCGACGATGTGGAATTCCTCTTCATTCTTGTCAGCCATACCCCTTATCCTACTGAATTTCTCTACCACACGTCCCCCATGCGGGTGCCCTTACCTGCAATTTCCCAGCAGTTAACGTTCCGTCTTACCGAAATTGAGGGGGTGGGACTGCACGCAGCGACCGTCGATAAGCACTGCGCGTACAATAAATGCCATGTTGTTATCCGAGGCTCTTGCCGCACGATCCGAAGTTTCCGACCGGCTGGCTGAGATTAATCGCCGTCTCGCGCTGGTGGCGCAGGTGCAGGAAGGCGATACGCCTGATGAAGATCCGCAAGCGCTTATTGCCGAAGCCGAGCGTCTGATGGCGCGCTTCGAATGGCTGGTGCGCTCGATTAATGCCACGAATTCCGCTACTGCCTTCGAGGACGGAACGCTTAGCGACGCACTTGCGAAGCGCGACCACCTGCTAACACGGCGGCGGTTCTACACCTCCGCAGCCGATCAGGGCTCGGGTCGGCGGGATCGATACTCAGCTTCGGAGATTCGCTATGTCGCCACTGTGGATATCCGGTCGCTGCGCCAGAAAGCCGACAAGGCGGCGAAGGAATACCGGGACTTGGATACCCGTATTCAGCAGGCGAACTGGTCAACCGAGCTTATCGAGGCCGCGAATAAGCCGGCCGAATAGCAAAGTGGCAGGGTTCGGTAGCGAAACCAGAAGAATTTCACATTTTGATAAGTCGGTAGTTGCATCCAGATTGTCGGCGAGCGCGACGGCCTGTCTCTGGCCTTAAAGGGACACCTAAAGATCTCACCTGTACTGAGGCAGCAGGATTAATAACAGACAGTCCTCGTCATTGCGTACATGGGTACAGATCATCGGTTATTTTTCACTACCAAGCGCTGAGGCGTCTGATGCAACGAGGGTGGGTTCGGGGACTTAAAACTTTCTCAAGTTACACAGCAAAAAGCGCCGCTGAGGATTTCCCTCAGCGGCGCTTTTTAGGCTAACTCAAGCAGTCGGGACCTCTTTTAGAAGCCCATGCCGCCCATCTCGTCGCCACCCGGCATTGCCGGCATAGCCGGTTCCGGCTTGTCAGCGACAACAGCCTCGGTGGTCAGGAACAGAGCCGCAATGGAAGCGGCATTCTGCAGTGCGGAGCGGGTAACCTTCACCGGGTCGTTGATGCCAGCTTCCATCAGGTCGATGTACTCGCCGGTAGCAGCGTTCAGGCCTTCACCCTGCGGCAGGGAAGCAACCTTCTCGGTAACGACGCCGGCCTCGAAACCAGCGTTCAGAGCAATCTGGCGCAGCGGAGCTGCGAGAGCCGCACGCACGATGCGGACACCGGTTGCCTCGTCGCCGGTCAGACCCAGCTCGTCGTCAAGCACGTGCGAGACCTGCAGCAGTGCGGAACCGCCACCTGCGACGATGCCCTCTTCCACAGCAGCCTTTGCGTTACGGACGGCATCCTCAATGCGGTGCTTGCGCTCCTTGAGCTCGACCTCAGTTGCGGCGCCAGCCTTGATAACTGCAACACCGCCGGCGAGCTTAGCCAGGCGCTCCTGCAGCTTCTCCTTGTCGTAGTCGGAGTCGGAGTTCTCGATCTCAGCGCGGATCTGGTTGACGCGGCCCTCGATAGCGGACTGCTCGCCAGCGCCCTCGACGATAGTGGTCTCGTCCTTGGTGACGACCACCTTGCGAGCGCGACCCAGCAGCGGCAGGTCAGCGGTCTCGAGCGACAGGCCGACCTCCTCGGAGATGACCTGGCCATCGGTCAGGATAGCCATGTCCTGCAGCATTGCCTTACGACGGTCGCCGAAGCCCGGAGCCTTGACAGCGACAGACTTGAAGGTACCGCGGATCTTGTTGACGACCAGGGTGGACAGAGCCTCGCCCTCGACGTCCTCAGCAATGATCAGCAGCGGCTTGCCGGACTGCATGACCTTCTCCAGCAGCGGCAGCAGGTCCTTGATGTTGGAAATCTTGCCGGAAACCAGGAGGATGTACGGATCCTCCAGAACGGCCTCCTGGCGCTCCATGTCAGTGGCGAAGTAACCGGAGATGTAGCCCTTGTCGAAGCGCATACCCTCGGTCAGCTCCAGGTCGAGACCAAAGGTGTTGGCCTCTTCCACGGTAATGACGCCTTCCTTGCCGACCTTGTCCATAGCGGTGGCAATCAGCTCACCGATAGCCGGGTCAGCAGCGGAGATACCAGCGGTAGCAGCAATCTGCTCCTTGGTCTCAATGTCCTTAGCGGACTCCAGGAGCTTCTCGGTAACAGCCGTGACAGCCTTCTCGATGCCGCGCTTGATGCCCATCGGGTTGGAGCCAGCAGCAACGTTGCGCAGACCCTCGGAAACCAGAGCCTGAGCCAGAACGGTAGCGGTAGTAGTACCGTCACCAGCGACATCGTCGGTCTTCTTGGCAACTTCCTTGACCAGCTCAGCGCCGATCTTCTCGTAAGGATCCTCAAGTTCGATTTCACGTGCAATGGAGACACCGTCGTTGGTGATCAGCGGTGCGCCCCACTTGCGCTCGAGGACTACGTTGCGACCCTTCGGGCCCAGCGTGACCTTGACAGCGTCTGCCAGGGTATTCAGACCCGTTTCGAGACCGCGGCGGGCCTCCTCGTCAAATGCAATCATCTTAGCCATGAGGTTTGAAGAATCCTCCGTCTATTTATGTGGCACTTACATTGGAAGTTGACCCAGGCGCCCGCGACGGCATGTGATTCGAGGGAAGCGCCGCCCTCTCCATCACCGGAGTCAACACTGTACTTTTTAACGACTTTTCAACACTTGTTTCAGCACACGCATACACAAGGTGTGAAGTTGTTTTTATTAGCACTCAATTAGAGCAAGTGCTAATTCACTTTTCTAGCACTCAACCCCATCGAGTGCAAGGTTAAGCACTGTCACTCCTGGCGTCACTTCCAACGCCATCATGGTTGTGCGCCTACACTGTCGCACATGAGCATTATTAATAAGGAACTCACGGAGACCCTGCGAGACCACATCTCCAGCCAACGCGAGACCATCCGCACCCAGCTGACCGAGCTGGTGGCCTTCCCCTCCGTACACGGCACCGAAGAAACCAAGCAGGCCTGCATTGACGCAGCTCAGGCGGTTACCGACATGTACGCAGAGCTGGGCATCGAACTGGAGGCGCACCACACCGTCGACGGCTCGATTGCACTGTCGGGTTTCGTCCCCGGGTCGTCGGAAAGCGCGAAGACCGTACTGCTCTACTCCCATTACGACGTTCAGCCGGCGGGCGACGAATCCGCCTGGACCGCAGATCCATGGACGCTCGACGAGCGCGACGGTCGCTGGTACGGCCGTGGCACCGCCGATTGCAAGGGCAACGTGGTCATGCACCTAGCTGCGCTGCGCGCGCTGCGTGACGACGCACTTGCGGGCCGCGTCGATCTGCCAAACATCAAGCTCATCGTGGAAGGCTCCGAGGAGCGCGGATCGGCGGGCCTGAACAACCTCATCGCCACGCAGCCGGAGCTTTTCGACGCCGACGTCATCCTCATTGCGGATGTCGGCAATGCCGAGGTTGGCCAGCCGACACTCGTGACCACCCTGCGCGGCACCGCCGATGTGGAAGTTCGCGTCGATGCGCTGGAGCAGCCGGTGCACTCGGGCATGTTCGGCGGCGCAGCTCCGGATGCACTGGCGGCGTTGATTCGTATGCTCGACAGCCTGCGCGATGAAAATGGCTTTACCTCTATTGACGGCCTGGACTGCTCGCAGCGCTGGGAGGGGCTGGACTACGCGCCAGAGACTTTCCGCGCCGACGCAGGTGTACTCGACGGCGTGGACCTAATTAGCAACGAGGACGCTTCCGTCTCTGACCTGACCTGGGCTCGCCCGTCTGTGATTGTGACCGGAATCGACTGCCCACCAGCGACCAATGCTGTCAACGCAATTTCATCGACTGCTATGGCGCACATCAACTTCCGCATCCCAGGCGGCGTCGACCCGGCCGAAGCACAGGAGGCACTGGAGAATCACCTGCGCGCGCATGCTCCGTGGGGCGTGAAGGTGACGGTCGAGCGCGACGAGCTAGCGAACCCATTCCGGGCCAATGTTGAGGGCAAGGTTGTGCAGCTGGTTGCCGACAGCCTGTCGGCCGCCTACGGCAAGGAGACGGCAAGCATGGGCGAGGGAGCCTCGATTCCGCTGTGCGCCACTTTGCTGGAGGCCGTACCAGGTGCTGACATCGCACTCTACGGTGTGGAAGAGCCACAGGCCCGCATTCACTCGGCTGATGAATCGGTCGACCCGAACGAGATTCGCGACATCGCTATTGGCGAGGCGGTTTTCCTGGCCTCTGTCAACGGAATTTAACGGGGACAGCAAAGAATCCACCAAAGATATTGATTGAATGACTTGTGTCACATCTTTTACCTGTAGTAAGGTTCCACCCATGCAGCAGAACATTCTTATTCGAGTAGCGAAGGCTACGAACCCCGGTGGAGGCCGACAGGACTGACCCCTCCACACGGGGTCTCTGGCCGCAACTTCTCAAAGCACTTGGTTGGTCCGCCACTCACAGCAAAAGCAACTAAGCAAAGGACCAGAAAAGAATGTTTCCCACTCGCACCCAGAAGAACATGTCCACTTCGACGACGTTCACGGGCAAGCGCCCTTCGTTGGAGCACCAGGACGACGGCAATGTGCGAACTTATTCCGACGATCCATTTAGGGCTCGATTCGGACATCGCCTGCCTCGAGGCTTAAGGCAAGAAGCTCGTGGCATGAACTGGCAGAAGTTCAAGGACACCTACTCCCCCACGAGCGGCCCGGTTCAGATCAAGAATTTCGAGGCAACCCGCGGCACCCTGGGGCGCTGGAATTTCAACGCTGACTTAACACTGACCGACAAGGACGACCACACCCACACCTTCACCCAGGAGATTACCGCTATGGGGCCGGTGTCGGCTTGCACTAATCTGCTGGCTGATGCAGGTTACCGCGTGGAAATCGTGGAATTCCACCAGTTCGAAATCTTCGAAGCTACCGCTACCTTTGTCTATGCAGGTCACAACAATGACCATGTGTGGACCATGGGCTTCGGCCAGACTCCGGAGGCTTCCGTGCTCTCCGCTTTGGTCTGCGCTGCTAACCGCCTGCATGGGTAGGACGCGGATGCTGCTCGTTTAGTAAACGGGGGGTGTCCCTATGTTTTTGTCAAGTGCCAGACCGATGTTGACGAGCACAGTCTTGGGAGTAGTTTCTTAGGCGTGCCTAGGGGGTTAAGTGACAAAAAGTGTGTCCGCTCGG
>NZ_KV836182.1:0-421 GCF_001838255.1 Corynebacterium sp. HMSC073B01
GTAGGTCCCAAGGGTTGGGCTGTTCGCCCATTAAAGCGGCACGCGAGCTGGGTTTAGAACGTCGTGAGACAGTTCGGTCTCTATCCGCCGCGCGCGTAGAAACTTGAGGAAGGCTGTCCCTAGTACGAGAGGACCGGGATGGACGTACCTCTGGTGTGCCAGTTGTCCCGCCTGGGGCATGGCTGGTTGGCTACGTACGGAAGGGATAACCGCTGAAAGCATCTAAGCGGGAAGCCTGTTCCAAGATTAGGTTTCTTTTGAGGTCCCCTATAGATGATGGGGTTGATAGGCCGGATCTGGAAGCATCGTAAGGTGTGGAGGTGACCGGTACTAATAGACCAAACATTCAACACACAAAGTGTGAATTACAGGGTTTTTGCTCGCGTCCGTTATTCAGTGTCTGGCATGACACCACCCACCC
>NZ_KV836183.1:0-973 GCF_001838255.1 Corynebacterium sp. HMSC073B01
CTAGGGCGTGTCTCTTATATGCGTAACCAGACCAGAATCGCCGCAAGCACCACTCCCGCGCGATACGTGACCGCGAGCTTGTCATAACGCGTCGCAAGCCCGCGCCACTGCTTCATCAACCCAAAGGCCCGCTCGACCACGTTGCGGTCTTTGTACAGCTCCGCATCAAACCCGGGCGGTCGCCCGCCAGCACGACCCTTACGCTTCCTGGCAGCGATCTCATTAGACTTCTCCGGAATCACCGCGGCGATGCCGCGCTCACGCAGATACGCGCGGTTCACCCGTGACGTGTACCCGCGATCAGCAAGCAACGCATCAGGGCGCGTCCGCGCCTGCCCGCACCCAATTCTCGGGACCCGAATATCGCCGAGGACTTCCTGCAACATCGCGCCATCATGGCGTTGCCCGCCCGTCACCACAATCGACAGCGGCCGGCCATGCCCCTCGACAGCAAAATGTACCTTCGTGCTCAACCCTCCGCGTGATCTCCCGATCCCGTGACCTGCCGGTTCAATCTCGCATAACGGCAGATTCTTGTAATTCGATAGAGCCCCCTGTGTCCTGATCAGGGCGCGGCAGGTTCGTACCGTGCTGATGAGCACGGTTGATCGTCGCGTCGATTGACACGTTCCAGTCAATGTCGCCCACTGCATCGGCCTCGGCGAGGATGTGCGCGAATACGCGGTCCCAGGTGCCGTCGGTTGCGTAGCGGCGATGCCGCTTCCACACCGTCTGCCAGGGACCATACCGGTCGGGGAGATCTCGCCACGGGATTCCGGTGCGGTACCGGTAGATGATGCCCTCTACAACGCGGCGGCTATCACCAAACGGGCGGCCTTTACGGCCCTCATTCGTTGGCAGAAGTGGTTCAACTCGCTCCCACTGTGCATTCGTGAACTGCGTAAATCTAGACCGTTGTGACACACCTCAATCATGCTCGAGCACAGGCCCACAATTAGGAGACACGCCCTAG
>NZ_KV836184.1:0-26943 GCF_001838255.1 Corynebacterium sp. HMSC073B01
GGTCTGGTTACGCATATAAGAGACACGCCCTAGTGCCGCTACGATTGTCAAACCGTTTGACCGGGCTTTTAGCGCTGTTAGGAAGCTGATTAGGCCGAATCCGAAGACGCCGACAGCGAGGGGTATTGTCCAGGCATCGGAGAGTGCAGTGCTGACGAAAAACAGTCCAATGTAGCAAGTCAGGGCTAAGAGGAGTGCGGCAGCTGCGAAATTGCGGAAGCGATTCATGGTACGAGGCCTAGGACTCCGCTAGAGGATCTTTGCCACCTAATTTCATTTCGAAGCGCTTGTAATCCTCGAGGGAAGCGAAGTGGCGAGAATAGATGTCGATGTCTGTATCGACGCGACCGTAAAGAGCGGGGGCGACATCGACGATGTGGCGCAACGTGACAGATCCTCCCGAGTGGGAAGGCTCTTCTGGGGCTGATTCATTTTCGTGGGCTAATGCTTCGACCTGCGCGTATGCGGCACTATCAGAATCGGCAAAGACAATGTATAAGTCCTCACGGAAGAAGCTCTCATTCACTGAGGTTGAATCTCTTTGCTTTGTTAACTCAAAAACTGCAATTCCGATGTATGGTTCCATCTATTTTTCCGTTCTTAGATTGCCACCTAGTTCAGTACGAATTTGAGGCTTTCTTACTGGACGCCACGTTTACTCGAATTGATAAACATTGGATTGTTGCTGAAACCTGCGCTTACCCTATCACTGCCGTTACCCTCGGGGCATGCCTACTCTTCTTGTCGTCCACCATTCCCCGACCCCGCTTCTGCAGGAAGTCCTAAGCCACGCGCTCGAGGGTGCCAACGACCCCGCGCTGGAGGGCGTGGATGTCAGGGTTGTCGAGGCTCTCGACGCCACCATCGATGACCTGACCAGCGCCGACGCCATCCTGCTCGGCACTTCCGCCAACTTTGGATACATCTCCGGCGCGCTCAAGCACTTCTTCGACACCACCTTCCGGGAGGCACAGGAAGTTACCAAGGGGCTGCCATTTTCCTACTGGATCCGCGGCGGCTTCGACACCACCGGCGCGGAAAACGCCATGAAAACCATCACGACCGGCTACAAGTGGGAGCTTGCGGCCGAACCCGTCGTGTTCGTCGGTTCGCTTGACGACGACATCTCCGACCGCCTGGTGAATCTCGGTGGCACCATGGCTGCCCAAATTTTGGGCTGATTGAAGATTTAGTATCGAGGCCGTGAAATAATGGCCGGGTGAAAGATTCAGGGGCACAAGGGTCGCAAGTGACGTCGTCAAGCGAGAAAAACCGCAAGCCCATGATGAGTCTGCTGGGGCCTGCGTTTGTGGCGGCGATTGCCTACGTGGACCCCGGAAATGTGGCTGCGAACCTGTCTGCGGGCGCGAGCTACGGGTATCTGCTGCTGTGGGTGCTGGTCGTGTCCAACCTCATGGCGATGGTTGTGCAGTACCTGTCAGCGAAGTATGGCCTGGTGACGGGGCAGTCGCTGACCGAAGGCGTTGCCGACCGCTTCGGTTCGAACCGGCCGGGGCGGCTGGCGTACTGGGTGCAGGCCGAGATTGTGGCGGCAGCGACGGATGTGGCGGAAATTATTGGTGGCGCCACTGCGCTGTACCTGCTCTTCGGAACGCCGATGCTACTCGGTGGCGTCATCGTCGGTGCGGTCTCGCTGGGGCTGTTGCTGCTGCAGGGTGGGCGTTCGCAACGCACTTTTGAAGGCGTGATTGTGGCGTTCCTGCTGGTCATTACGGTGGGGTTCCTGGCCGGGCTGTTTGTCACGGGCTTGAGTCTCGGGGAGATGGCCAGCGGAATTCTGCCACGCTTCCAGGGTGCGCACACCGTGGTACTGGCGGCGTCCATGTTGGGTGCGACCGTGATGCCGCATGCGGTCTACCTGCACTCCGGGCTGGTGCGCGACCGCGAGTACAAGGTGGAAGATGATGCCTCGCTGCGCCAACACCTGCGTGCCACGCGTATCGATGTATTCGGTGCGCTCGTGCTGGCTGGGTCGGTGAATATTGGCATGCTGTGTCTCGCAGCCGAAGCACTTCCGGGAGTGGAGGGGACCGACTCCATCGAAGGCGCGCACGCCGCCGTGACCAGCGCGCTCGGCCCTGTAGTGGGCGTGCTTTTTGCGGTTGGGTTGTTGGCCTCCGGGCTGGCGTCGTCCTCCGTCGGCTGCTACGCCGGCGACCTGATTATGCGCGACCTACTGAAGGTGCACGTGCCGATGCTGGTGCGCCGCATAGTCACCATCATTCCGGCGCTGCTCATTATCGCCAGCGGCGTGGAGCCGACGTGGGCGCTGGTGCTCAGCCAGGTGGTGCTGTCGATTGGTATCCCGTTTGCGCTGGTTCCGCTGGTGCGCATGACCTCCTCGCATGCCGAGATGGGTATCTGGGCCAACACCCCGCTACTGCGCCGGGTCGCGTGGGTTATCTGCGGACTCATCATCGCGCTCAACGTGGCGCTGGTGGTTCTGGTGCTGATGGGGAAGGGGTAGCTTCCGGGAGTGGCGGGGCGGGGGCCTCGTCGTAAAGCGTGCGGGAGATGGTAGACAAAGCTGTCTAGTTGGTGTTAGGGTGGGCGACACGATCACAAGATATCGACGAGAAATGGCCTTTGACAGCGTCGATAGGCAACCGCCCGATTCGCGGACCCGGTGCCCCAAAGGAAGATCAGCCCCACAGACCGCCTGCGGGGAAGAGCGAATAGGAGCGCCAAATGCACACCACAATAAGCGACGTCCACATCATCCATCTCAGCCGTCACACCGCTGACCTTCTCGTCGACGGCCGACCCGTCGCCATCCGGCTGCAAGAAGCCGACATCGACCCCCACTCCCGGAATCTCGTCCAACTACCCGTCGACCCCGCCTTCTACGCCACCCTCCGCGGCCAGCAACGCGCCGACTACCTCAGCGCCCACGTCCGCGACGGCGTACGCTACGGCCGCATACTCTGGCACGAGCTTGACGACGGTCGTCACTTCCTCACCATCCCCACCATCGGCGGCTACCATGTGCACCAGGTCTTTGAGGTCCGCCGCAGCCGCGAGGGAGTGTGGAGCCGGCACTGAGCTGGTTGCGTGAGCGTGCCTGGCGTGATGAGCGCGGCGCGGATGCGAGCGGGAACCTCTCCGCCTAGCCTTGGGCTATGCAGGTACGAGACTCCGCAACACCCCCGTTCTGGCCCACCGAAGGCGAAGGCGACTTCTACACCGACGCCGCCGCAGCCGTCGACCGGCTCACCGAAATCCACCGGGCAGGGATGGCCTACCTAGTCGAGCAGTACACCGCCGCCACCGAAGGAAATTCCGGGAGTGGGCCGGTGCGCGCCTACTACCCCGAACTACGCTTCACCGTCCCGGCCGGCAGCGCCGTCGAGGATGTCGACCCCTCCCTGTCACACGGCTTCGTCGACCGTCCGGGAGTGTATGCCACCACCATCACCCGCCCGGTGATGTTCCGCACCTACCTCATCGAGCAAATTACCGACCTGCTCGCCAACCACGGCGGCGAAGTCGAGGTGCGCGTCTCCGACCAGCCCATCCCACTCCGGATGTGCCGCGGATTCGACGCGGCCGCCGAGGAAGCGGCGGGGAGGGAAGGGGCGTCGGCAAGCATGCTGGCGGCAGTGGAGAAGACGTTTACCCCCATCGACTCCGCCAGCATCGACGACACCATCGCCGACGGCGAAGCCGACTACCTGGGCCTGCTCATCAAACCCTTGAGCCTCTTTACCGCCCAGCGCATCGACCTCGCCCTCCAGCGCCTCGAGCACTACACCGGGTCGCACGCCGCAAACATCCAGCGCTTCGTGCTATTTACCAACTACCAGCTGCACACGGACGTGTTCCTCGAATACGCCGCCACCCTCACTCCCGGAAATCCGCACGGGTACACGGCGCTGGCGTGCCCGGGTGGGCAGCGCTACGACATCGGCGCCATCCCCACTCCCGGAATTTGCCGTCAGCACGCGCACGCCTCGCAGATGCCGGCGTACCACCTGCTTCGCGACGACCAATGCGGCATCACCATCATCGACATCGGCGTCGGCCCCTCGAATGCCAAAACCATCACCGACTGCCTCGCCGTCACGCGCCCGCACTGCTGGATGATGGTCGGACACTGCGCCGGTCTCGACGGCCGCATGCGCATCGGCGACATGATTCTCGCCAACGGCTACGACCGCGCCGACGGAGTCCTCGACAACTACGTGCCCCTGGAAAAACCCATCCCGCCAATTGCGGAAATCCAGCTCGCCGTCACCAACGCGCTCGCCCGCGTCTCCGGACTTACCGGCGATGAGCTGAAAAAGCGCCTGCGCACCGGCACCGTGCTGTCGACCTCCGACCGCAACTGGGAGTGGCGCTCCCAGGCCGACCTCTACCGAGAGCTGCAGAAATCCACCGCCATCGGCGTCGAAATGGAATCCGCCACCATCGCTGCCAACGGCTACCGCTTCCGGGTGCCCTACGGCGCGCTGCTCAGCGTCTCCGACATGCCGCTGCACGACAAACCCAAACTCCCGAAATCCGCCCGCGAGTTCTACCAGTCCTCCAAGGAAGAGCACCTCATGGCCGCCGTGCGCGCGTGCGAGGACATGGCCGCGGCTCCCGACACCCTCCACTCCCGGAAGTTGCGACGGCCGGTGGGAGAGGTTGCGTTCCGGTAGGGCACTTTCGGGAGTGCGTCGTCAAGCCCGTTTGTGCAGATTGTGCATGCTTTACGACGGCTGTGGACAACGCCAAAAAGCGATTGAAGCCGCCCACTCCCGGAAACTAGCCTTAGCCCCATGACGACATTGGGACTGCTCAGCGCGCTGGCGACACGGGGTATTGACGTGCTCGCCGACCTGCGCGCCGCACTCCCGGAAAAATCCACCGGGCACCGGGAGTTGGCAGCCAGCATCGGCTTCGACCCCTTCCGCCTCAAGCGCCTGCTGCGCTGTGCCGAGCGGCTGTTCGGCACGGTCGAGAAGGATGTTGACGTCGAATCCCGCGACAAGGCCGTCGCGATCGCCCGGGAGCTGAAGCTGTCGCTGGACACGGTGATGCAGATCGACAAGCGCTCCGGGCAGCTCAACAACGTCGAAATCCGGGAGTACTACCGCCTGGACTTCACCCGCGCTGCCGCGGCCTACGACTTCGAGGGCCTCGACACCTATATGCGCACCAAGGTCAAGGAGCTCAACCGCACCGACGAGCCGCCGCAGCACCTGCGCGCCCACGTCTCCCGGAATCCGGACATCCGCGGGATGAAGCATCTGCAGGTCACTGGTCCGGCGAACATGATTGACGACCTGGTCGCGCCGCTGACCGTGCGCGCAGCTGAAATCGCCAAAGCGCACGAGGATTACACCCGGGATCGGTGTGTCGGTCAGGCGCTGGCAGAACGCTTGGCACACGGGTCGGAGGGGCCGCTTGACGACGTCGACAAGCTCCGTTACCAGCCCGCGCTCATCGTAACCGCGCAAGACATCGTGGAGTACAGCCCGCGGTTTGCGGCGACCTCCAACGGCTCCGTCCTCACTCCCGGACAATTCGTCGAGGCATTGCTCGCGGACACCGGCTGGGTGCTGGTCTACGACGAGCACAACACGCCGACCGACCTACTCCCGATACACAACCCGCGCCTGGCGACGGAGGAACAGCGCATCGCGATGATCCTCGACAACCCCATCTGCGCGTGGCCCGGGTGCCCGCGCCCCGCCCACGCTGGGCAGGCCCATCACCTGGTCGCCAGGAAAAACGGCGGCGCCACGACTATGGAAAACATGGTCATGACCTGCAAAGAACACAACGCCGCCAACGATGATGACAGGCAAGGCCTCAACGGGCACCTCGAGCGTGACGACGGCTCCGGCGCGGTCTACCGCCACCCGCCGTCTCCGCACGCGCCGCCCGAATTCAACCTTGCCTTCCCGACAGCTCTCGCGGGGCGGGCCTACTCGGGCTACCGTCAGCGCGAATAGCTTTACAGATATACCCATAGGGGGTATATATTGGGGTATGGCTAATCAAACTTTTACTGTTACTGGCATGACATGCGGACACTGCGAGGCATCGGTGCGGGAGGAAGTCTCTGAACTCCCGGGAATCACCGATGTCCAGGTTGACCGCTCCCGGAATTTCCTCTCCGTGACTTCGGAGGCAGACATCGACACCGCTGCCGTAATCGCAGCAGTGGACGAAGCTGGCTACAAGGCAGTCGCAAACTAATCCCCAAAAAAGAGGAAAGCAGATGTCCGATCAGCAACTTCTCACTCTTGATATCCCCGTCGGCGGGATGACGTGTGCGTCGTGCGCAAACCGTATTCAACGCAAGCTGAACAAACTTGATGGAGTTAACGCGAGTGTGAACTATGCGACCGAGAAAGCGCATGTGGAGGCGCCGGCGGACATCAACCCGCAGCAACTCATCGACACGATCGTGGCGGCGGGTTACACCGCTGAGCTTCCGAGGGAAGAGACCGCAGAGGAACCGGGAGCTGCTCCCGAAGAAAAAGACCGGGAGCTGCAGGACCTGCGCAATCGCGTCGTCGGCGCTGTCATCCTCACGGTTCCCGTCATCGCGATGTCGATGATTCCTGCCCTCCAATTCACTAATTGGCAGTGGCTGTGCCTCACGCTCTCGGCGCCGGTCTTTGTGTGGGCCGGCTGGCCGTTCCATCGCGCGACGCTGAAGAACCTGCGTCATGGTGAAGTCACCATGGACACGCTGATCACCATGGGTACGACCGCCTCGTTCCTCTGGAGCGTCGGGGCGTTGTTCTTCGGGCGCGCCGGGCTGCCGGGGCTTAAGCACGAGTTCCACTTAACGGTCACTCCCGGCGATGCTGATATGAACATCTACCTCGAGGCGATGGCCGGCATCATCATGTTTGTGCTGCTTGGTCGTTATTTCGAGAAGCGTTCTAAGCGCAATGCTGGTCAGGCGCTCCGGGAGTTGATGAAGCTCGGCGCCAAGGAGGTCTCCGTTCTCGAAAGTTCGGGAGTGGAGAAGAGGCTGCCCGTGGAGCAGCTCCGCCCGGGAGTGGTGTTCGTCGTTAGGCCTGGTGAGAAGATCGCGACGGACGGCGTTGTCGTGGAGGGCACGTCGGCGGTGGATGCGTCGATGCTGACCGGCGAGCCGATGCCTGTCGAGGTCGGCCCTGGCGATGAGGTGACGGGGGCGACGATTAACACGTCCGGGCGGCTGCTTGTGCGGGCGACGCGCGTGGGCTCGGAGACGCAGTTGGCGCAGATGGCAGCGATGGTCGAGGCGGCGCAGACGGGCAAGGCACCGGTGCAGCGGCTGGCGGATCGGGTTTCGGGAGTGTTCGTGCCCGCCGTCATCGCGATCGCCGCGGTCACGCTCGGTGCGTGGTTGCTCACGGGGCACGGCGCGAGTGAGGCGGTCACGGCCGCGGTCGCCGTGCTCATCATCGCGTGCCCGTGTGCGCTTGGCTTAGCGACGCCCACAGCGCTCCTGGTCGGCACGAGTGAAGGTGCCAAGGCGGGTGTGTTGCTGCGCGGCCCGGAGGTGCTGGAGTCGGCGCGGAAGGTCGACACGGTTGTGCTGGATAAGACCGGCACGGTGACTACGGGTGTGATGGAGTTGACGGAGGTTCCTCCCACTCCCGAAAATCTGGTGCCGCTTGCCGCTTCGGTGGAAGCAGCGTCGCACCACCCGATTGCGCAGGCAATTGTGCGTGCGGCAGATCCGGATTCCCTACTCCCGGTTTCTGATTTCCGGGATATTCCGGGAGTGGGGGTTGAGGGCACCGTAGACGGCCACCGCATCGAGGTCGGTCGCTCCGGGGAAAATTCCGGGAGTGGGGGGACGGTGGTTGCGGTGCGCCGCGACGGCGAGCTCCTGGGCACGTTGGAGGTGTCGGATTCGGTGAAGCCGACGTCGGCGGCTGCGGTCGCGAAATTCCGGGAGTGGGGGGTGCGGCCGATTCTGCTGACCGGCGACGCCGCCGGCCCGGCGTTTCGGGTCGCAGATGAGGTCGGTATTGCTCGCGAGGATGTGATTTCGGGAGTGATGCCGGAGGATAAGGTCGCGACGATTGAGAAGTTGCAGGCTGGCGGCGCGTGTGTGGCGATGGTCGGCGATGGCATCAATGATGCTGCGGCTCTTGCGCAGGCGGATTTGGGCATGGCGATGGGCACGGGCACCGATGTGGCGATGGAGGCTGCGGATATCACGCTGGTGCGTGGTGATCTGTTGGCGGCTGCGGATGCGCTGCGGTTGTCACGCCGGACGCTCCGCACGATTCGTTCGAATCTTTTTTGGGCGTTTTTCTACAACGTTTTGGCAATTCCTGTCGCCGCGCTGGGGTTGTTGAATCCGATGTTGGCTGGCGCTGCGATGGCGTTTTCGTCGGTTTTTGTGGTCGGCAACAGTCTGCGTCTGCGCGGTTTTTCTCCGAGTCAACCAGCTATTCAAAAAGGAGTAACTCATGAGTGAGTCTTGTTGTTCGTCGCAATCGCATTCGCTTGACGACGATTCTTGCTGCCATGACACCACTGATCCCGGTTATCTCGTGGAGAAGCGGCGTTATGAATCCCGTATCCGTCGCATTGAGGGGCAGGTTCGTGGCATTGGTCGGATGATTGAGAACGAAGAGTACTGTATTGATGTTTTGACCCAGATTTCGGCGGTGAATTCGGCGTTGAAGTCGTTGGCGTTAACTCTTCTGGATGCTCACCTCCATCACTGTGTGGTGCATGCGGCTGAGGGTGGCCCGGAGGAGTTGGACGCCAAGCTGGAGGAGGCCTCGGCGGCGATTGCTCGGCTGGCCAAGTAACTCCCGGAAAAACTCCGGGAGTGGGGTGGACGTCGTGAAGCGAAACGGCGGTCGGTGGTCGGTGGTCGGGTGCCGTCTTTTGCTTCCGGTTGTTGGGCGCACTGGTGGTGTCGATAGTGCCACTTGAATTCTACGTTTCCCCTGTTCGTCGGCGTGTTTTGGGAAAATCGGGTTTGTTGGGTAGTCTTTAACGACGTTGGAGGATTCGACTAGCGGCCTATGTCACACGCCTGGAACGCGTGCGGGAGTCACATCCCTCGTGGGTTCAAATCCCACATCCTCCGCAGGTTGAATACCCCCGGTTCGCGCCGGGGGTTTTCTTATATTTTTGGCCAAATATGCCACTCCCGGGAGTACAGTTAGTTTTGTACGTCGAAGCACGGAGTGGTCATTATGTTTAATAAGCGCCCGAGAATCCGAAGAGCCGGCCGAGACCGTACAGGTGCTCGTTTCGGCTCTTTAGGTTCTGGCCGGAAATTACGAGCTGCCATCGCGGCGGTGTCGGCTGTATCGCTTGCCGCGCTGGTGGCGGGGTGTGGTTCGGAGGCTCAGCAGGATTCGGCGCTGGTACTGCGGATTATGGGTCCGGCGGATGGTTCGGATCAGTATGCGCAGGCGGCGCAGAAGTGCTCGGATGCGTCGGGCGGGAAGTATCGCCTGGAGTATGACATTTCGGCGAAGCAGACGGATGATCAGCGTCTTCAGTTGGCTCGTCGCATTGTGGGCGGGGATTCCTCGTTCGACATTATGGGCCTTGATGTGACGTGGACTCCGGAGTTCGCGGAGGCGGGCTGGGCGCTCCCACTCCCGGAAGATATGGCCGAGCGCGTTACGGAGGGTACCCTGTCGGGTCCGTTGGACACTGCGACGTGGCAGGATCAGCTCTACGGGGCGCCGTTGAATACGAATACGCAGCTCCTGTGGTATCGAAAGTCGCTGGTAGATGGACCGCCGAAGACGTGGGATGACTTAATCGCGACGGGGGAGAGGCTCGCCGATGAGGGCAAGGCGTCGATGATTGGCGTCCAGGCTGCCCAGTTTGAGGGCTCGGTGGTGTGGCTCAATTCGATGACCGCGTCGGCGGGCGGTCAGCTGGTCGCGCCGGATGGGCAGTCGGTCACGATCGCGGATAACGATGCCGCGGAGCGCGCCCTGGACACCATGCACCGCGTGGCCACGGCGAAGGGGCATGATCCGTCGATTTCGCAGTCGGATGAGAACCAGGCTCGTCTGGCATTTGACCGCGGCGATGCATTTGCGCAGGTGAATTACCCATTCGTGTATGCCGGTGCGAAGGAGAAGGCGGAGTCGGGAAATCAGGTGGCCAAGGAGGTCTTCGAAGACATGGCCTGGACCACCTACCCGGCGATGGATGAGGGCACACCGGCGCAAGTCACGATTGGTGGGCTTAACCTTGCGGTGCCGTCGACGTCGAAGCACCCGGAGCTCGCTTTCGAGGCCATCGACTGCCTGCGCAATGAGCAAAACCAGCTCAACAACGCGTTGAAGGGTGGTCTGCCGCCGACGTTGACGAAGCTTTACACGCAGGCCACGGATGAATTCAAGGAGGAATACCCGTTTTACCGCGAGATTTACGAGCAGTTGAACACGTTGGAGGAATCCGATTCGGCTGAGCTGTCGCAGGAGGAGCGGGCGCTGTTGCCGTCGCCACGCACGGCCGGTGTGGTGACGCGCCCGAAGTCCCCTGCGTACCAGTCGTTGTCGATTTTGATGGCGTCGCGCATTAGTCCACCGGAGGATGTTGATGCGAAGTCGCTGGTCGGCACGCTTGATGAGGAACTTCAGGCGGCCGTAAACTCGGAAGGCCTGGTGCCGTAAATGTCTGATAAATCTACGAAAACTAAGTCCACGCTTTCCGACGGGCGCCGCGCCGAGCGTCGCCTCGGTCTGCTGTTGGTGGCTCCTGCGCTGATTTTGATGCTGGCGGTGACGGCGTACCCCATCGGCTACGCGATTTGGCTGTCGCTGCAGCGCTACGACCTGCGTTTCCCCGATGACCGCGAGTTTATCGGCCTGCAGAACTACGCATCCGTGTTGACCAGCAGTTATTGGTGGGAAGCGCTGGGCGTGACGGCATTTATCACGCTGGTTTCGGTGGCGGTTGAGCTGGTGCTTGGCATGGCTATCGCGATGGTGATGTACCGCGCGATTTTCGGCCGCGGCCTGATCCGTACGGTGGTGCTGATTCCGTACGGCATCGTCACCGTGGCGGCGGCGTACTCGTGGAATTACGCGTGGACGCCGGGGACGGGGTATCTCGCCAATTTGCTTCCCGACGGCACCGCGCCGCTGACGGAGCAATGGCCGTCGATATTTATCATTATCGGTGCTGAAATTTGGAAGACGACTCCATTCATGGCGCTGCTGCTTCTTGCGGGTCTAGCGCTGGTGCCTGACGACGCGCTCAAGGCAGCCGAGTTGGATGGTGCGGGCTTCTGGCAACGCTTTTTCAAGATCACTCTGCCACTGATGAAGCCATCGATTGTGGTGGCTCTGCTGTTCCGTACGCTGGATGCTTTCCGAGTGTTCGACAACATCTACATTTTGACCAAGGGCAATAACGGCACTGGTTCGGTGTCGATTCTGGGTTACAACAACCTGTTTAAGGCGTTCAACCTGGGTATTGGTTCGGCAATTTCGGTGTTGATTTTTGTGTGCGTGGCGCTGATTGCAATTGTGTTCGTCAAGGGCTTTGGAGCCTCGTCGCCAGGCGCGGCCACGGGCAAGGATAATTAGGAGGCGATTGCTGTGCACAACACGGATAAGACACCGAAGCAACGCGTCGCATGGACAATCGGCATCGCCTTGGTGGTCATTTACGCGCTGGTGCCGGTGCTGTGGATTGCCAGCTTGTCGTTCAAACCGACAACCGATCTGCATGATGGCCACTTCATCCCGCGCAATTGGACGTTGGATAACTACCGCGGCATCTTCCAGACCAGTGAATTTACCCGCGCGCTGATCAACTCGATTGGTATTGGGCTGATTACAACGCTTTTGGCGGTAATTGTCGGCACGATGGCGGCCTACGCAATCGCTCGCCTGGAGTTTCCGGGCAAGTCGGTGATTTTGGGAGTCTCGCTGCTGATTGCCATGTTCCCGCAGGTCTCCCTGGTCAGCCCACTGTTCGACATCGAGCGCAAGCTCGGTCTGTTCGACACCTGGCCAGGCCTGATTCTGCCGTACATCACTTTCGCACTCCCGATGGCGATCTTTATTCTGTCCTCCTTCTTCCGGGAGATTCCCTGGGAGCTGGAGAAGGCGGCGCAAATGGACGGCGCGACCCCTTTCCAGGCATTCCGCCTGGTGGTGGCGCCGCTGGCGATTCCGGGAATTGTCACCGCTGCAATTCTGGTGTTCATCTTCGCGTGGAATGACTTCCTGTTGGCGGTGTCGTTGACCTCGACGGAGGCGGCACGTACAGCGCCGGCGGCGATGGCGAACTTCACCGGCTCGTCGCAATTTGAGGAGCCGACCGGTTCCATTGCTGCTGCCGCGATTGTCATCACCATTCCGATTGTCATCTTTGTGGTTATTTTCCAACGTCGAATTGTCGCTGGTCTTACCTCCGGCGCAGTCAAGGGCTAAAGAAGGTTAGAGCTAAAAATGGCTGAAATTGAACTAAAGCACGTGTACAAGCGCTTTCCTGATGGTCACATCGGTGTGGAAGACGCGAATCTCAAAATCGACGACGGCGAGTTCATCATCCTCGTCGGCCCCTCCGGTTGCGGTAAGTCGACGATGCTGAACATGATTGCAGGGCTGGAGGACATCTCCGAAGGTGACCTGCTCATCGACGGCGAGCGCATGAACGATGTCGCTCCGAAGGACCGCGATATCGCCATGGTGTTTCAGTCCTACGCACTGTACCCGCACATGAACGTCCGTGAGAACATCGCTTTCCCGCTCAAGCTGGCGAAACTGCCGAAGAAGGAGATTGAGAAGAAGGTCAACGAGGCCGCCGAAATTCTCGATCTGACGGAGTTCCTCGACCGCAAGCCCGCGCATCTCTCGGGTGGTCAGCGTCAGCGCGTGGCAATGGGCCGCGCCATCGTCCGCCGACCCAAGGTCTTCCTCATGGACGAGCCTCTTTCCAACCTGGACGCCAAGCTCCGCGTCCAGATGCGCACCGAAATTGCCCAGCTGCAGGAACGCCTCAGCACCACCACTGTCTACGTCACACACGATCAAACTGAGGCCATGACGCTGGGCGACCGCGTCGTTGTACTGAAAAAGGGCGTTATCCAGCAAATTGGCGCTCCGCAAGAGCTCTACCACCGACCGGTCAACGTCTTCGTCGCCGGCTTCATCGGCTCGCCCGCCATGAACTTTCTGCCCGCCACCGTGCTTGACGACGGCCACAGCGCCGACCCCGCCCTGGGCCACCTGCCACTCCCGGAAAAATTTGCCCCGGGCCGGAAGGTTATCGTCGGCTTGCGACCAGAGGCTTTCGAAGACGCCGCCCTGACCGACGACAATTGCGATGCACCAACGGTCGAGGTCGAGGTGTCCGTCCTGGAGGCGATGGGCTCCGAGCAGTTCATTCACTTCCCACTCCCGGAAATTGATTTGAAGGGGCATGCCGCAGCTGAGGAGGCTGGCCTGGCGGATAACCCGCATGCCATGTTGGTGGCTCGAGTCGATGCGGAGTCGAATGTGCGTCGAGGTCAGCAGATTACGTTGGCCATCAACACGGACAAGTTGAATGTCTTTGATTCTGAGTCGGGTGAGAACTTGGCGTTGAAGGCTAAGAACCAAGACTGAGAATCCAGACCAAAAGTGTCGGCCTGACAGTGGCGTGACTTTTTGTACGTAGCTGTAGTAGGCTGTCTTCACGGATCCCATGTGGCGTCCATCTCGTGAACTCCCCCAGGGCAGGAATGCAGCAAGGGTCAGCGAGCTCTGACGGGTGCGTGGGGTCCCCTTTTTTTATCCCCGGCGTTCTTCTGGCACTTGTGGCAAGGTTTCGGGCACTTGTCGACGGTTTCCTGTGACCTATCGATGTTTTTCGGCACTTATCCCCGCGATATTGGCCAGGCCATTTCACCTATCGATGAGCTATTCACTTATGGCCACGCTGCAGCTCATCGATAGGTGAATACCTTGGCCACAAGTGGTCGTGTTTCGCGTTCGCTGGTCTGGAAGAATACTGTGCATGAGCGATGCCAACGACATGCGAGTGCCACCACAGGCAACACGAGAACCGCTAGAAACTCCAGAACCACCCGAAACCCGAGAAACCCCAGCCCCAATGGGCGTGTGGGACTCCTTCCGGTTCGCAGTTTCTTCACCGAAGCGCCTGCGCACCGAGCTGCTGGCCGGTGCTGCGGTGTCGTTCGCGCTGATCCCCGAGGTCATTTCGTTTTCCATCTTGGCGGGCGTGGACCCGGCGGTGGGGCTGTTTAGCTCGGTGATTATGGCCATCGTGATTGCCTTTACGGGTGGTCGCCCGGCCATGATTACTGCTGCCGCTGGTTCGGTTGCGCTCGTCGTCGCGCCGTTGTCGCGGACGTACGGGATGGATTACCTCATTCCAACGGTGCTGCTCGCGGGTGTGTTGCAGATTGCTTTTGCGGCGCTGGGTATCGCTAAGCTGCAGCGTTTCATTCCGCGCGCGGTCATGATTGGCTTTGTTAACGCGCTGGGTATCCTCATTTTCACTGCGCAGCTCGAGCATCTCATCGATGTGCCCTGGTTGGTGTATCCGCTGGTCGCTCTGGGTATTGCGATTATGGTGTTCCTGCCCCGCGTGTTCACCGCGATTCCGGCTCCGCTGGTAACGGTGATCGTCGTCACGCTTGTTGCGGTGTTGGCGAATTGGCGCGTGCCGAACGTGAGCGATATGGGCGAGCTTCCGGAATCCCTCCCGCAGCTGCTGATCCCGAATGTGCCCCTGACCTGGGAGACTCTGCAGCTGATTGCGCCGTATTCGGTGGGCGTGGCGATTGTCGGCATCATGGAATCGCTGATGACGGCGAAGCTCGTGGACGACATCACCGACACGCATTCGGACAAGACCCGCGAGACGTGGGGGCTGGGTGTGGCGAACATCGCGGGCGGTTTCTTCGGCGGTATCGCTGGCTGCGCGATGATTGGTCAGACGATGGTGGGTGTGAAGGAATCGTCGGGACGCACTCGCTTGACGACGCTCTTTTCCGGTGTCTTCCTGCTCATTCTGGTCCTTCTGCTCAGTTCTGCAGTTGGAGTGATTCCGATGGCGGCGCTGGTTGCGGTGATGGTCGTGGTGTCGGTGGACACGGTCGATTGGCGCTCGATTTCCCCGCGGACGTTGCGCCTGATGCCGCGTTCGGAGACGGCGGTGATGCTGGTGACGGTCATCGCCACGCTGGCGACGGATAACCTCGCCATCGGGGTGATTTTGGGTGTGGTCGTGGCGTCGCTGATGTTCGCGCGCCGTGTCGCTCATCTGGTCAGGATTGACGTGCTTGACGACGACTCCAGCGCCCACTCCCGGACGTACAAGGTGCGGGGTCAGTTGTTCTTCGCCTCCAGTAACGACCTGGTGTACCAATTCGACTACACCGATCCTGCGCAGCGGATTGTCATCGATATGTCGGAGGCTGAGATTTGGGATGCCTCCACGGTGGCGGCGCTGGATTCGGTGCGGGTCAAGTTTGCTGACCGGGGCAAAGAGGTAGAAATTATCGGCTTGGAGGGGCCGAGTAAGCAGCGTCTGGATGCGCTGTCGGGGAAGTTGTAGAAATCCCAATCCGGGGTATGCCTTACACTTGGTTGCAAAGCCGGATGCGGCGCGGGGAAAAAAGCTTTCCGTGCCAGTTTTGTCAGGTTTTAACTTATGTCCGATACCTGGGAGGGTGCGTACACCATGGCCGTGGATTCCTTTGATGTTCAGCAGTTAGCGGCACACAAGGATGAGTTTGCGAAGGCATATGAGGAACTGAAGTCCCGTAACCTCGCGTTGAATTTGACTCGCGGTAAGCCGTCGTCGGAGCAGCTTGATTTCGCAAACGCCCTGCTGGGTCTCCCGGCGCCGGATTACATTTCGGCTTCCGGGGAGGACGTCCGCAATTACGGCAACGCCAAGGGTATTACTGATATCCGCGCTATCTGGGCGGAGCTGATGGATCTGCCGGTCGAAAACGTCCTGGCGCAGGATGCTTCCAGCCTGAACATCCAGTTTGACCTGATTTCGTGGGCCATGCAGTTCGGCAACGTCGACTCGGAGCGTCCGTGGAACGAGGAGCCGGTGCTTAAGTGGCTGTGCCCGGTTCCGGGGTATGACCGCCACTTTTCCATTACGCAGCACTTCGGCATTGAGATGATCCAGGTGCCGTTGAACGAAGACGGTCCGGATATGGATGTCGTGGAGAAGCTGGTTGCCTCCGATCCGCAGATTAAGGGTATGTGGAATGTCCCGATGTTCTCGAACCCGACGGGCGTGACCTACAGCGCTGAGGTCTGCCGTCGTCTGGTTGAAATGGAAACCGCTGCTCCGGATTTCCGTCTGATGTGGGATAACGCCTACATGGTTCACACGCTGACGGATGAGTTCCCGGAGATTCACAACGTCATTAAGTGGGCGGAAGAGGCCGGTAACCCGAACCGCGTGTGGGCTTTCGGCTCGACCTCGAAGATCACCTTCGCCGGTGCTGGTGTTGCTTTCTACGCTTCTTCGGACGCCAACTTGGCGGACTACCTCAAGCACGCTGGTATTCGCGGCATTGGCCCGAACAAGGTCAACCAGTTGGCTCACGCCAAGTTCTTCGGTGACGCGGAGGGTGTGCGCGAGCAGATGCGCCGTCACGCCGGTTCGTTGGCTCCGAAGTTTGAGAAGGTTCTGCAGATTCTGGATGAGCGCCTGACGGAGTACGGCGTGGCAGAGTGGTCGAAGCCAACCGGCGGTTACTTCATCAACCTCGACGTGGTTGATGGCACCGCTCGTCGCGTGGTGGAGCTGGCTAAGGAGGCCGGTATTGCGCTAACCGGTTCTGGTTCTTCCTTCCCGCTGAAGCAGGATCCGAATGACCGCAACATCCGCCTGGCGCCGTCGCTGCCTCCGATGGAGGAGCTCGAGGTCGCTATGGATGGCGTCGCTACCTGTGTGCTGCTCGCCGCCGCTGAGAAGGCGACTGCGTAGGCCAGGTAGGTCGAGTGGGTCGGGATAGGACTATATGAACTTCGAAGAGACGAAGTTTTGGATCTCCGGGCTTTTCCCCGGAGAACCCCATGTCGGCGAGTATGTGACGGAGCTGCCGGCCAGTGGTCGGCACGGGCAGGAACACGATTCGGCACCGCTTCGGGTCGCTGAGTTCTCGCTTTACGACGAGCCGGACGGCCAAGCGAACGAGCGTCGTCCGGAAACGGCAGTCGCCACGGTGGAGTTGGGCCGCAACTACTGTGGCCTGACTGGCGCTGCACAGACGGATATCCGCGTGGAGCTCTTCGCCGTCGCTTATGCTGATTTTCCCGTGGCCACCATGGTCGCGGCCGCGGGAGCGCTGGTGGAGGAAGAACCGGAGTTCCTGTCGCCAATTCCGGGCCGTGTCATCCCGAATGCGATTCGGTTAGCGGCCGATCAGGCGGCTGGGGTAGGGGAGTCGTCGTCAAGCACGGCCTTTACCGTGGCACACGTGCTGTGCACGGTGCCGTATGTGTGGAGCGACGGGGTGCCGAATGTGTCCGAGATGCCGGGCAAGATCAGCCTGCATGAGGGTGATGTGGAGTCCCCGCAGGGGCGCATGACCACGATGACGCAGCTGGTGCCGATCACGGATGCGGAGCTGGAGTTTTATGAGCAGCAGGGTCCGCAGGCGCTGATGCAGAAGTTGGCCGAAGTGGATGCTGACCTGCGGGATTGGTGCCGTGAGTCGGTTGTTTCCCAGGAGGGTTCGAACTAGCCGATCCGGGGTGGAAGGTAGGCTGAGCACGTGGCTCTGTATAGGAAGTATCGTCCGGCATCGTTCGCCGAAGTGGTGGGGCAGCGGCACGTAACTGACCCGCTGTCGGCGGCGTTGGAATCTCGGGATGCGCAGGGGCGTCCCAACCGCATTAACCATGCGTATTTGTTCTCCGGGCCGCGTGGTTGTGGCAAGACCTCGTCGGCGCGCATTATGGCGCGCAGTTTGAACTGCGCGGAGGGGCCGACGGCCACACCGTGTGGCCAGTGTGCGTCGTGTCGTGCGCTAGCGCCGGGTGGTCCGGGCAATTTGGACGTTATTGAGCTGGACGCGGCTTCCCACAATGGTGTGGAAGATATGCGTGAGCTGCGGGAAAAGGCTATCTTCCAGCCGGCGGAGTCGCGCTATCGCATCTTCATTATTGACGAGGCGCATATGATTACCGCTTCGGGTTTCAATGCGCTTTTGAAGATTGTGGAGGAGCCGCCGGAGCACCTCATCTTCATTTTTGCGACCACGGAGCCGGAGCGTGTGCTGCCGACTATTCGTTCGCGTACGCATCACTACCCGTTCCGGTTGTTGACTCCGCCGGATATGCGCGGGCTGCTTGAGCGTGTGGTCACGGCCGAGGGCGTGCGGGTAGAGCCGGACGTGTATCCGCTGGTCATCCAGGCCGGTGGTGGTTCGCCGCGTGACTCGCTATCGGTTATGGATCAGCTCATTGCCGGTTCCGGTACCAATGGCGTGGATTATGAAACGTCTGCGGCCATTCTCGGTGTCACTGACAGCGTGATCATCACGGATGCGATTGAGGCGCTGGCAGCGGGCGATCGTGCGGCCATGTTTAGCGTGGTCGGGCGTGTGATTATGTCGGGTCAGGATCCGGCGCGGTTTGCCTCGGATCTGCTTGGCCGGGTGCGTGATTTGCTGGTGCTGTCCGCAGTGCCGAATGCGCTGGAGCAGGGGCTTGTAGAGATCCCGGAGAGCCAAATCGACGGTGTCCTGGAGCAGGCCGGGACAATTCCCCCGGCGACGCTGACGCGCTTCACGCAGGTGCTCTCTGATGGTCTGCGGCACTTCCGCGGCGTGACGTCGCCGCGCCTGCTGCTCGAAGTCCTCTGTGCGCGCATGCTCCTGCCCGCCACCGAAGACTCCGTGGAGTCGCTGCTGCAGCGCGTAGAAGCGTTGGAGCACGGCAGGCCCGCGCTTGCCGACGGCTCGGGGGCCGCAACCCCCGCAGCGGCACCGGTGTCTTCCGATGCGGGTGCGGCTGAAGCGTCGCCGATGCAGTCTGGCCAGTCGGCTCGGGAGGCGTGGCGCCAGCGGAATGCCCAGCGTAAGAAGGGTGCGCAGTCGGCTTCGGTCACTCAGCGCGGACGTACTGAGCAGGCAGCGCCAGCGCAGGCACCGTCGCAACCTCAGCCCCAGCCGGGACCGCAGCCTAAGGTTCAGTCGGAACCCGTTGAGCAGCAATCGGCACCAGCGGCAGCGGTGTCGCAGGAGTCGGTAACTGAGCCGAAGCCTGCACCAGAAGCACCTACTGCGCCCGCTGAGCAGCCTGAACAGCCTACGCAGGCTACGCCGGCCGAATCAGTTGAGCAGCCTCAGCAGGCTGAACAACCGCAGCAGCCTGAATCGGCTGAGCAGCCGCTGTCCGAGGAAGAGGCTCAGGCAGAGAAGATTCGTGAGTTCCGTCGGAAGATGGCGGAGCATGCCCGGATTAGCGAGCAGCAGACTCGGGCGCAGCTTGCACAGGAGCGTGAGCAGCAGACTCGTGAGCGTGAGGGTGAAGGCGGCTCCATGTCGATTGTCGAGGAGGAGCCAGTTGTCTCTTCCTCGCCAACACACTCTGAACAGCAAACCCAGCCGACTCAGGCCGCACAGTCTGAACAACCAGCCCAGCCCGAGCAATCAGCCGAGTCGGCACGGCCAACTCAGGCCGCCCAGCCCGAGCAGCCTGAACAGCCAACGCAGACTACTCAGTCGCCAGAATCGCAGCCGGAACCGCAGGTTCAGCAAGCACCAGAGCCAGCACCGCAACCGGAACCAACACCACAGCCGGAGCCCGAACCTGCCCCCGCCGGTATCGAGCAAATCCGCGAGCGCTGGCAGGACATCCTTGCAGCTGTTGACGGCCCGCACGCGTTCCCCATTCGTGTACTGGCCGAGCAGGCGGTACCGCTCGATGTCGAAAATGACAGGCTCATCATCGGGCACAGCACAGGAGCGCTCGCTACCAGGCTCAATACGCCTGATTACGAACAGGCACTGTCTGCTGCCGTAAAGCAGGTGACGGGTTTCAACGGCCAGGTGCACTGTGTCGTCGGTACGCGCCCGCGCGCACCGCGTTCAACAGCTACAGGTGGCGTTGCTGGGGAAGATGATTCGTCGTCAAGAGGTTCGTCCTCGCCGAACGACACCGCCCCTGCACCGACACCAGCAGCGCCAGCGCAACCAGAGACATCTGAGCAGCAGGTACAGCAGGAACAGCAGACGCAGCCAGAGCCAGCATCGCGCCCGCAGCGGTCGTCGGCCTACGCATCTGTTGCTGAGCGCCGCGCAAAAATCGAGGCTGCCAAGCGTGCTGCGATGGGGCACCAGGCAGGTCACGACCAGCCAGCGCAGCCACATCAGCAAAGCCAGCCAAGCCAACCGACTCAGCCGAACCCGAACCCGGTCCATCAACAGCCGCAACAGCAGCCAAACCAGCCGCAGCCGCAGTCGTTCCTGCGCGCGGCGCAAGCCAATGCCCAGGCAAATGCCCATGCTCAGGCCAATCAGGATTCGGGCTTCGGCGGCGTCCCGCTGCCACCAGAGCCCATGGAGGAGTTCGCTCCGCCAGAGGGCGCAGAGGGCGCAGGGGGCTACGGTTCGCGCACCCCGTCCAACGCCAACACCAACTACAACCCGGTTCCCCAAACCCCGCAGGACAACAACTACGAAGAGGACACCTCCGAGTATTTCGAGGCCGCGAACGAGGTCGGGTCTCTCGATCACCGCTCGCTAAAGGACGTGGTCATGGAGATGCTGGAAAAGGAGCTGGGAGCCAAACCGCTGGAAGACCGCTAGAGCCGTTAGAATGGGGCGGCGATGCGCGTCGTAAAGCATGGGCGATGAGCCTTAGAAGCGTGCGCGTAACTACAAATCAGCACGTAAAGATCACAATAGTTAGGAACATTAATTATGACTCAGCCAGATATGAACGCAATTCTGCAGCAGGCACAGCAGATGCAGGCGCAGCTGCAGGCAGCACAGCAGGAGATCGTCGCCTCCACCATCGTCGGTGAGGCCGGTGGCGGTCTGGTCAAGGTGACTATGCAGGGCTCGGGCGAGGTCACGGACATCGCCATTGATCCGAAGGTCGTAGACCCGGAGGATGTCGACGGACTGCAGGACCTGGTCCTCGCTGCTTTCCAGGACGCTACCGCTAAGGTGCAGTCGCTGGCAGAGCAGAAGATGGGCCCGCTGTCCCAGGGCTTCGACGGTCTCGGTGGCCTCGGTTTCTAAATTAGCTTTTCAGACCAGTAATTGTAGGTAATTATCATTGTTCGAGGGACCACTCCAAGATCTCATTGATGAGTTCTCGCGCCTGCCGGGCATCGGCCCGAAGTCAGCTCAGCGTATCGCTTTCTACTTGATGAAGGCGGAGCCGGAGGACATCGGGCGACTCCAATCCGCGCTGGGGCGGGTGCGCGAGGGTGTACAATTCTGCCGGGTCTGCGGCAACATCTCGGAAAGCGACGTGTGCCAGTACTGCTCGGATACACGGCGCGACCGAGGTTTGGTGTGCGTCGTTGAAGAGGCGCGCGATATCCAGGCCATCGAGCGCACGGGGGAGTACAACGGTCGCTACCACGTGCTCGGCGGGGCGCTCGATCCGCTCGGCGGCATCGGTCCGAACGAGCTCAATATCCGCACGCTGTTGCAACGTATCGCAGGCGTGCTTGACGACGTCGACGAGACCCAACCCCCAGAAATCCACGAGGTCATCATCGCGACTGACCCCAACACCGAGGGCGAAGCCACCGCGACCTATTTGGCCCGGCTGCTGCGGGACTTCCCGGATCTCGAGGTAACTCGGTTGGCCTCCGGCATGCCACTGGGCGGGGACCTGGAGTTCGTCGATGAACTGACCCTGTCCCGCGCGCTGACGGGCCGGCTGAAGGTTTAAGGCCTCCAACCGGCCGCGCGCGAAACTACAAGACTAGCGCTCGCTCTTCGGACGCGGCTTGGACAGGATGCGTTCTTCGCGCAGCTTATCCACTACCTCGAGGTCTAGCGGAGCCAGGCTCGACAGGTCCTGGTTGGTCGCGCGGGCCAGCAGCAGATCAGCCAGCTGCGGATTGCGAGCCAACACAGGTCCGTGCAGGTAGGTACAGATAATCGAGCCCTGCACCGCGCCTTCGGCGCCACCGGTCGGTGTGAGTGCAGAAACATCCACTCCCGGAGCAATCCCGGAGTCCGCCTGCTCCACTTCCGGGCCGGTATTGCCCACGCCACGGACAACCCGACCAAGCGGCTTCGCATCGGCACCCAGGGTCGTGCGACCCATGTGGTTTTCGAAGCCAGTCAGTGGGCTGGCGTCGACGTCGTCAAGCAAACCGTTCGTGGGATCGACGAGCGTGCAGATTTCGCCGATCGCGCGCGACTCGAGTGAATCGGTGGTGCAGTCGACAAGGCCGAGACCTGCGACGTCGCGTCCGCCCGCGCGGAAGGAATTGCCGAAGATCTGGAAGCCCGCGCAAATCGCGAGGATCTGCTTCCCGGCCTCGGCTGCCTTTTTGATGCCGCCGTCGTTGATCAGATGCTCCACCGCGATGGTCTGTGCGACATCCTCGCCGCCGCCGACGGTGTAAATATCCAGGTCGGTGGGGACGGCATCGCCCAACTTAATCGGGACAATCTCGGCGTCAATCCCACGCATCCGCGCGCGTTGCCGCAGCACCAGCGCATTTCCATCATCGCCGTAGGTGCCCAGCACGTCCGGGAGGATCAGGCCGATAGACAGCTCGCTCATTTACTTTTCCTCCTGTGCTCGTTCGATGTCGCGCTTCAGATCGCGGAAGGCGGTGTAGTTCGCCAGCACCTCAACTCGGGTGACGCTTGACGACGACCCCCGCGCCTCACACGACCGGATCGCCTGCAGCGGATTTGCGACCAACCTCGCATCGATGCCCGCATACAGCAACCGCACCGCGAGGTCAGTTCCGCGTTCGCCCGCGGACAGCACATCCATGCCGTCGAAGTCCTCGAAGCGGACATCCCACAGCCAGGACAGGTCCTCGCCGTCAGCAACGTGACCGTTGACTGCGATGACCACTGCATCCGCAGTACGGTCGACCATGGACAGCGCCTCCTGCCAGCCGGCCGGGTTCTTGGCCAGCAGCATGCGCACGTGCTTCTCGGCGCCCTTGTCATCCCGCACAACCATGGTGGAGTAGCGGCCCGCAACGTTGTCGACGGTCTCGGTGGCCCGGAGGGACTTCTCCAGGTCCGCGCCCATATCGACAGCGCCCGCGATAGCCAGGGTGGCGTTGCCGCGGTTGGCATTGCCCGGCAGCGTGAGGTTCATCGGCAGGGTGTCGCCGGCAGGCGTGATGACTCCCTCCGCAGTGATGCGGTAGTCCGGCTCTGGCCGCTTGAACTCCGAGCCGTCCGGGAGTGGCTTCACGGCGTACCAGTTGTGGCCGTCCTGAATGATGGGGCCGCCGGTACGCGGGGAAGAGGTGGCATCGTTGGTCCAGCCACCGCCCGCGGAGACCCAAATAACCTTCTTGGCGTCCCAGGCAGCCGACGCGATGAGTGGGTCGTCGCAGTTGGCGATGACCGTCGCGTGCGGGTTCGCATCCACCGCAGCACGGAGTGTGGCCTCAATCTTGTTGATCTCGCCGACGCGGTCGAGCTGGTCGCGGGAAAGGTTCAGCAGCACCAGGACCTGCGGTTTCAGATCCGCTGCGATGTGCGGGACGTGCAGCTCATCGACTTCCAGGACCAGGCTGTCCGCATCGGGAGTGGCGAGCAGCGCGGAGATGATGCCCGCGTCCATGTTGTCGCCGCCTTCGTTGGTGGCCACGTTGTGGCCAGCGGCGCGCATGGCGGCCGCGAACATGCGGGTGGTGGTGGACTTGCCGTTGGTGCCAGTGATGATCGCGGCCGGGCGTCCCTTGCCGAGGGAGGCCAGAATGCGCGGGTCAATCTTTTGCGCAATCAGGCCACCGATCATGCCACCCGCGCCGCGACCGGACTTCCGAGAAGCCCAGGTGGCGGCGTGAGCGGCGGATGTAGCGAACCGTGCGCGCAGGCTCGGGGAGCTTGCGCGGTTGCGACTGTGGTCACTTACGTCGTTATGTGAAGTGCCTTCTTTCATAACTGTGTATTTTACTGTGAATAATTCATAGAACGAATGCGCTGGCAAAAAGCCCGAGCCCTATTTCTCCATCTCGCCGACCAGTCGCAAAAACGCCTCATCGGAAACGATCGGAATGTCCTTCCGGTGGGCATGCATGGCCTTGCCCGTCAGTTGATCCGGTGTCACATCCGCAGGTCGGTTACACACCAGCACCGATGACTCTCGCGTGACCTTCTCCGAGTAGGCCAGCCCAGCCCGCACTCCCGCCTCAATCAGCTCATCCGGGTCCAGCGACACCTCTGGCGCCACGACGAACTCCATGCCCTCCGCGAGCTTCCGCCCCGGCGTATAGCGGCCGGGGTTCTCCACGGGGCGCGGCGCTTCCATCGCGTCGACACGCACTGTCGAGCGCTGCAGGCCCACAATGTCCTCGCGCAGCTGGTCGGGCGTGTACATGTTCAGGGTTGTACCCTCGTCGAGCCCGCCCTGTGCGCGGAAGAGCGCAAGCGTGGTGGTGACGTCATCCAACGTCCGCACCCGCTCGGGCACCGAGATGCCAGCAATCGATGCCTCGGGCGAAGGCACATCGAGGCCGTAGGCGCGCGCGACGGCGCGCAGGCGAGCGTCGTCAAGCCGTTTGCCCTGGCGACGCGCCGTTTCCAACGTATCGGCAATCCGTGCGGGCGCCGGAATCCGCGCGACGCGAGTGCGCGTACGACGACGCCCCCGCTTATTCCGCGCGGACCGCTCACGATTCGCTTGACGACGGGCCCTCTTGGCCTCGGCAACTATAAAACCCCAGACCAGCGGCGCATTATGAGCAACCAACGTGCGCCCATCGAGCGCGTGCGCGAGCTTGGCCTGGATCACCCCGAATTTCGGTGCCCCCTCGAAGTCCGCGGGCTCGAGGCCGTGGAGGTGTGTCGGGCCGGGATCCTCGGTGGGATTGATGACGACATGCCAGGTGTCCACGATGTTGCCGCTACTGTCGGCGGTGGACACTCCCAGGCTGACCAGCCGAGACGTCTTGGGATGGATGCCCGTGGCCTGGATGGACACGATTGCGTAAGGAGCGTCCTCCGCCGACGAGAACTGTTTGTGCTCGTCAGCGGCCTTTGTTGCGGCGGTCTCGGCCGTGGCGGGGGTGGTTGTGGCCGTTGTGGGTGTGCCAGCGGTACTCGCGCCGGTGGTGGTTGAGGCCGGTGTAGCTGCGTTGGTCGTGGCTGCGTCCGTTGTGGTGGAAGCCGGTGCAGTTGGTGGTGTTTTCGCGCCCGCTGCCGACGCGCGTTGAGAACGGCGACGATTCCGCCGCCGCCTCTTCGTCTGAGAAGAGGTCCCAGTCGCTTTGCGCTCCTCGCGCGCCGATTCAGTCATGCCTTAAGACTAGCGGGTGCGCTCACCCGCGGAGAAAGTGACTAGGTTTATGACACTTTGAGCACAAAATTTGCCACGAAAGTGTCATAAACCTAGTCAGTAACTTGGGCACTAGCTCGGCCTCAAGCTCAGAAGGACCGTGGGGCACGGTCACACGGGTCCCGTAAACCACGCAAACTACAAAAACCACGCAAGGCCCAAAAGTTTTCCCCCGACTGGGTGCTCAGCCGAAAAGGAATGGAACCGCGAGGGCAATTTCCGCGCCTTATTAAATAGGGGCCACAAAACAGTGCCACAAGCCAAGGCCACGAAATAGAGCCACAAAACAGCGCCACAAAAATAAGGACGAAATAACTACCACGGGGCAACAGCCACAGGACAACAACCACGGGGCGGGGGAGAAATGGTCAACAAGAAACGCAAGCAACTGGTGGCGGACCAGTTTGGAATCATTAGGCCGGATGACCAGCCGGGGAATGGATACCGCGAGGTCGCAAGGCAAGCGCGGGCCGGTTATCTGGAGCGGCTTTGCCGAGGTCACTATGTAGTCGCGCATGCCTGGGAGGGGCTCCACCGCGAGAAACGCCTGGCTATTACTGCTTTGGCGGTGGTCTCCGAGACGTCGTCAGGCGTCATTTCGGGAGCTGCAGCGCTGGCCTTGCACGGTTCGTGGGTGCTGGTGCGCGATGCGAAGATTGTGGTCGTGGGCGGGAGTCAGGAGTTCCACGGCATCGACTATTGCATGCGCCTGCGCTCGGAGATCCATCTGGATCACACGCAGGGGCTCGCGGACCGGCGGGTCGCGGTGCTCGCGCGTGCGGCCTTCGATGAGTGTCGCGTCCGGTTCAGGCAGAAGGGGCCGGAGTCCGTGTCGTGGCGGGCGGCGGTGTTGGCTGTCGAAGGTGCGCTGCGGCATGGCGCCACGCGCGATCAGCTTGAGGAGCTCCCGGCGCATTATCCCAGCGTGCGGGGCCAAGAGCTGTTTCACCGTGCGCTCGCGGTCTGTCATGGTCGTTGCGAAACGCCCGGTGAGGCGCTGACTAAAGCCGCGCTTCTCGAACTCGGCCTGAAATTCCACGAGCAAGCCGAAATCTGGTCGCGTGGCACCAGCCACAATCCGCCGCACTTTCTCGCCCGCGTGGATTTTTATATCCCTGACCTGCTGCTTGTCGTGGAGTTCGATGGCCACATCAAGTATTCGGCTAGCGAGGTCGCGCCGACGCCCGCGGCTCAGTCTGAGCTGCTCACGCGGGAGACTTACCGCGAGCGTTCGCTGCGCGCAACGGGGCTGGATGTCGCGCGGGTGGTGTGGAAAGAGGTGGAATTGCACGCAGTTCGCTTATCGACGCTCCGTTCAATCCTCATCGAGCGCGAACGCGTGGTAGCCGCAGGTGGGGTGACTTTCCGTGCGGATGTGCGCAATGCCGGCCCGTTGATTGGGTAGCGGGGCCGAGGGACCGCTGGATAGTTTGCCCCAAAAAGAAACTGACTAGGTTTATGACACTTTGGGGTTAAGTGACAAAAAGTGTGTCTGATTTTC
>NZ_KV836185.1:0-207 GCF_001838255.1 Corynebacterium sp. HMSC073B01
GAATCGTTCCCTCTTGCCCAGGTCTTGATGTCGATGCCCGGCGTAGGCATCAAGACCGCCTCCAACATCTTGCTGTCCATCGGCGATTGCTCCGACTTCGCCGATGCCGCGCACTTGGCTGCTTACGCCGGCATCGCGCCGACCACCCGGCAGTCGGGTACGTCGGTCCGCGGCGAGTTTCCCACCAGGGCCGGCAATAAACAGTTG